>JBAVJR010000509.1:0-6523 GCA_049687855.1 Steroidobacteraceae bacterium
GCGTTGAACTCGGCGTCGGATTGCTGTGCTGTCAGCCCTTCGGTCAGCGCCCGGGAGAAGCTGGCGACCATTTTGTGCTGGCGAGCCAGGCGCGCGTTGGCTTCGTCGCGTGAGTAACCGCCGGACAGCGCCACGACCCGCAACACGCGCGGATGGGCAATGCACTCGGCGTAGTGATTGTCCTTGTTCGGCAGCGTGAGCTTCAGCATCACCTGCTGGCCTTCCGGCAGCGACCCCAGGCTGGCGATGAGCGCCGCCTTCAGCAGGTCCTCGGCCGCGGCCTTGTCCGGACACTTGATGTCGACCTCGGGTTCGATGATCGGCACGAGACCCGCGGCGATGATCTTGCGGGCGATCTCGAACTGCTGGTCTACGACGGCGCGGATGCCCGCCGGGTTTGCCTGCTTGATCACCGAGCGCATCTTGGTGCCAAAAATGCCCTTGGCCTTGGCCCGTGCCAACAGCTGGTCGAGGTCCGGCATTGGCTTCATCAACTGCACGCCGTTTGCTTCCGCTTCGAGTCCCTTGTCGACTTTCAGGATCGGGACGACCTGCTTGACCTCCCAGAGATATTGCGCCGTCGGCCGACCCAGGATTTCGCGCTCCATCGTGTCCTCGAACAGGATGGCTCCCAGGATCCGGTCGCCGTTGAAGCTGGGGCTCGTGATGATGCGCACGCGCATGGCGTGGACGAGATCCATCATCGCCGCTTCGCCGGACCAGGCGCTCTCCGCAATGCCATACAGGTTCAGCGCCTTCGGGGTGCTGCCACCGCTCTGGTCCAGCGCGGCAATGAAGCCGGGCTGCGTGCGGAACTTCGCTTTCTGCTGTTCGAAAATGTTCATGTGGGACCTCACGCAAGCGGTGCGCTGCGGACATATATTAAGCGCGGTGACGCACCGTGCGCGAGTTCTACGGCCGGCGGGCGAGCGAGGAGTGGCTCGAGGCGCTCGCGCCGCTCGGCACCGACGAGCACAAGCCCTTCCTCGAGGTTGCGCCCTGGCTGATCGCGATCTGCAGCGAACGTTTCGGCGTCGACGCGGGGGGCGGGAAGCACAAGCGCTACTACCCTGACGAATCGGTCGGCATCGCGACCGGCATGCTGATAACAGCGCTGCATCACGCTGGCCTCGCCACGCTCACGCATACGCCGAGCCCGATGAAGTTCCTCAACGCAATCCTGGGTCGCCCGCAGGATCGTGAACGGCCGTTCCTGCTGCTCGTAGCGGGCTACCCTGCGCAGGGCTGCCGGGTGCCCGACATCCAGCGGTTGCCGTTCGAGACCGTCACACAGTTCGGGTAGGGGCTTGGCTGCCCCTGGGATCAACGTGAACTCAGTGCAATTCAGGTCCGATAGCCCGGATCCAGACGATCGAGCTTGCGCAGCAATGCCGGCCAGGCCAGCCCCGCGCCGAGGCCCGCGGTCGCCGTCTTCATCACCTGTGCCATGCCCTGCAGGATCGCGGGGTTCACGTGGACGAGTTCGCCGCCGGCCTGCGCATCGATCTGGATGCGGCACGCGCTCTCGAACACGTACATGAACAGGAACGCATCCGGGATCGTGCTGCCCACGGTCAGCAGCCCGTGGTTGCGCAGCATCAGGTAGCTGGCGGCCCCGAGATCCGCCTGCAGGCGCGCCTTCTCGTCGTCGCGCAGGGCCACGCCTTCGTAGTCATGGTAGGCGAGCGAACCGAGCACGAAAGTCGACTGCTGGCTGATCGGGAGCACGCCGCATTTCTGCGCACTCACCGCGACGCCTGCGCGCGAGTGCGTGTGCAGCACGCAGCCGGCGTCCTCGCGCACCGCGTGGATTGCGCTGTGGATCACGAACCCGGCGGGATTGACCGGAAACGGCGAGTCGCTGAGCTTCCGGCAGTCCTGGTCCACTTTCACCAGCGACGAAGCCGTAATCTCGTCGAACATCAGCCCGTACGGATTGATCAGGAAGTGGTGGTCGGGCCCCGGAATGCGCGCACTCACGTGCGTAAACACCAGGTCGCTCCAGCCATAGGCCGCCACCAACCGGTAGCAGGCGGCGAGATCACACCGCAGCTGCCATTCTTCGGCACTGACGACGGTCTTGAGCGAAGCGATCTGCATGCGGGTTTCCTTTCGCCAGGGGCGCGGCCGAGGTACCCAAGAGGGCTCCTGGAATGCGCGGTCATCGGATTCTCGCACCAGTCGCGCAAGATGCGTGGGCACGGCGACAGGGGTGCGTGGGCGTCACACCTTTGTCTTTTATTTGACATAATATACATTATGCGTACTTTCGAGATACTCGACCTAAGGCTAGCGGAATCGCGAGGCCGGGATCCCCTCCGACCACATCCTGGAAGCTGGAATAGCTCAGGGGCTCTTGGTCACTTCGGACCATCGAGTGCTATCGTGGGCCTGTTCGACACATCCAGAACAATCAGGGGAAAACCAATGATTCGTAAACTTGGCACCGCATTCGTCGCCACCTTTCTGCTGCTTGGTGCTGCCGCACCGGTAGCCGCGCAGGACTCGCGCTATGACATCGGCAATATCTGGTACGTCTCCAGTATCGATGTGCTGGATGGCCAGTTCGAGAACTACACGGCCTGGCTTGCCGACGAATGGGTGAAGTTCAGGAAGCTCAATGCATTGCATGGCACGGAAGTCGGCTATCACGTCCTGAGCAATTCCAACCCAAGGAATGGTGAGGCAGACCTGTTCCTCGTCACGATCCACAAGGACTTTCTCAAGATCGCCGAGGGCTTGGCGCTGGAAAAGAAGATCAACGAGTCGATGGCGAAAGACCGCCAGCAATTTGAAAAGGAAGGCGCCGCTCGTGCGCCCATGCGCACGGTGATGGGCAGCATGGAATTGATCGAGCTTAAACTGAAGTAGCTGGTTCGAAGGGGGCCAGGAACGTCCTGTGCCCCCTGCTCGCCCGTGCGATGGTCGAGCGCATTATTTGAGCCGCGGCCCTGGGGGCCGATGCCGGTGCTGAGCGGCGTTGACCGCAGCACCGTTCCGCACCCCGCAATCCGCTGCCGAGTCAGCACCAACGCGAGTACGTTGCTGCTTCAAGAATGCTCGGCCAGCTGCTCGCATCAAGCGCCGCTGACCGTCCCGATCGCAGACCTCATCCCGCCTTCGATTTGCAGCAACCGCAGGATGTCACCCAATGCAAGCTACCATCCCGTACGTGCACGACCGGCTGCCGGACCTGTTCGAATTCGTTCGGACGCTGGCGCGACAGGTCGAGACCGGTGAGCTGCAGGACGCGGATGAGTTGGCCCTGCGCATGCGTGATTTCTACACGGCAGACCGGATGTCAACCATCGAGCCCGTGGCCCCGGGTTGGCAGCAGATGGCCGCCTATGCGGATGGAGCCACGCTGCACCACATCACCCAGACGCTGATCGCGCTCCAGCTCCTGCCCGAGTATCGGCAGGCTTCGCGACAGCTGCAGGCAATGATGGAATGGAGCGAGCTGTACCACGACCTCGGGAAACAGGTGATCGGCGGCCAGCGGGATGCGGTGCATGCTTTTCGATCCGCGACGATGGCGGCGAGGACGCTGCCGACGGTGGGCTTTCCCACCAGCGAATCCTACCAGGCGGCGCTCGGCCCTTGGACCAGGCTGGTGCTGGATGCCTCGATTGCGGCGCCGGATGGCAAGGGATTGATCCAGGACAGCCGCGCGCTGCCGGAAATCCTGCAGGGAATCGAGCGCATGTTTGGCGCCGGATCTGCCGCCGCGCTCATCGTGCAGGCGGTGCTGCTGCACCAGTCGCTGAACGTGGTTCCGGAATGGCCGAATCCCGGCAGCCTGACCGAGGCCGAACTGCCGCTCTGTATCCGTCCGGCGCTTGTTCCCCTGCTGGAAGCCGTGATGCTCGTGGACAGCGACGCCTGGCAACTCTTCGATGCAGCCAGCAAAGCGAAGTTTCGCCAGGCCACGCTGGCCGTTTTCGCCGACGTGCGCCGACGGGTGGGATCGTGACGGGATGGCAGTGATGAAATGCGGGATCGGAACGGCCCGAACCGTCTGGCGCATCGCCGCCGTTTCCCTGCTGCTGTCGGCCTGCGCCGAACGCGAGCCGGTCGCAGGAATCCTGGTCGAGGATCGGGCCGACCTGCTCTCCGCAGCCGAAGAGACGAACGTCACCCGCTGGCACGCCGCGCTGCTCGACCAGTACGACATCGACTACCGGGTGCTGACGGTCAACGAGGCCGGGGACTTGAACCGGCTCGCGCTGCGCCGTTTCGAGCAAGCAGGTGTCGGCAGCCTCTCGGGCACCGGCCGCGGGCTGCTGCTGGTCGTCGACGCGAAGCGCGAACGAGTGCGGCTGGAGGTCGCCCGCGAATTGGAGAGCGTGTTCGTCGATTCGTTCGTGGCGTTCGTCGAGCGTGAGCAGATGGCGCCTTTCTTCGCGGCTGGGCGCGTTGGCGATGGCATCGTGGCAGCCAGCGAACTCTTTGCCAGCCGGGCCGAACAGGCCGTCGAGACGTCGGAGCTGGACGAGCGCGAGGCCGCCGCCAGCACCGCAGGCGCTGGCGCCCAGAGCGCGGCGGGAGTCGGGCACGGCTATGACCGGCCGACGGCACGCGCTGCGACCGACACGACTGCGACGGGCTCGCCGCTCACGGCAGTCGCGGCCTACCTTGCGGCCATGGCGGTCCACGACGCATCGTCCGATCTCGACCTGTATACCCCCGAGACCCGCGCAATGATGGCCGGCCACGTCGTCACGCGCGGACAAATGGACAGCCTCGTGCGCTCCTACCAGGACTGTCCGCAGGCGCGCCTGCGCGAACAGCGCGACTTCGCAGTCGTGGACTACCCCGGCGATCCCGGGCACTGCGCGCCCTGGTTCCTGGCGCGCGGCCCGGATGGCAAGTGGCGGCTCGACTTGCTGACCATGCAGCGCGCAGTCCGCTTCGATACGCGCAACCGGTGGCGCATTGCCGTGCCGGAAGCGCTCGGCGAGTACGCTTTCGCCTTCGATCCCTGAGGTTGCTCCGGGAGGCTTTCGCACGACCTCTCACGCGAGCGATCTGAACCCGCCCGCCGCCACGCCCGCAACCGCAACGGCCTGCCCTGCCGGCACTTCGCTGAGCGCCAGCGTCCGCCAGCACTGAAGTCGTCAACTCCCGTACGTCGCCGCGACGTCAAATCGCGATCGCCGCGACCTTGTCGTGCGCGTCACCGCTTCGCGCCGCAGACAGCGCTTTGTGACCGATGTCCCGGATTCCACTCAATTTCGGCGCCATTTCCGGCCTCCGCGCTTCAGATTCCTTCCGCTTCGGCCGCAACCCAAGCCGAGGGATCAACGTGCTTCGCGGACGCGCAAATGGACGCAACCAGCTGCCATGGCGTCAGGAACTTTCGTAAGAGTTGAGCAAGCTGCGTGCAAGCCGAACGTACCGATAGTCGTGGATCGTAGCGTGACACCGCCGTCACCAGCGCCGCCGTTGACCAACCGTCTGCCAACACAACCGCCGTGATGCGCGTACGCGCCGCGATCCTCGCCGCCCTCGCCGCCGCCGTGATGCTGGCGACCTCGGCCTGCTCCATACCGAACGACGACACCCTCGCCCTGCCGGTCACGGCGCGCCCCGATCCCTGGCAAACCTGGTGGGCTTATCTCGGGTACGCCGCCGTGGGGCTGCTGCTGCTGGCCGCCGTCCACAGACGCCAGGCCCTGCGGCTGCGGCACGCGCAGCAGCCGGACATCGAACTGAAGTCCGAGGCCTTCGATCTCGAGCAGCTGATCGACGATTGCGTCGGGCTGCTCACGCCGCAGGCCACCAAGAAAGGCATCGCACTGGTGGTGGCAGTTTCGCCGGCGATTCCGCGCACGCTGGTGGGCGATACGCTGCGAGTTCGCCAGCTGCTGGTCAATCTGCTCGGCAACGCGCTGAAGTTCACTCCGGAAGGCGAGGTGGTCGTCCGTGCGGAACTCAAGCGGAGCAACGGCGAGCAGGCGATCGTACGGCTGGAGGTGAACGACACTGGCGTCGGCATGGACGAGTCGACCCTGCAGCGGGTCCTGGAGACGTTCCGCCACACCGGGGATAGCACGACGCGCCGATCTGGCGGCACCGGACTCGGCCTGTCGATCTGCAGGTCCCTGGTCGAGAAGATGGGTGGCGAGATCGGCGCGAGCAGCCAGCCGGCCGTGGGTTCGACGTTCTGGTGCGAGATCCCGTTCGGCGTCGCGTCACAGGCTGAATGACCCTGGCGGCGGCCAGAGAGCCTTGCCTGGCCGCGGGCATGGACGGCTGCCTGGGCAAGCCTGCGCTTACTGCGCGTGCTGCAGGTGCTTCTGCACCAGGCCCGACAGGATCCGGAAGTCGAGGTCGAGAGTCTTCTGCACGCGACGAGCGTTTGCCGGAGCCGCCGCCAGCCGCTGCCGATCGCGCACAGCGGGCCCCGCGAAGACGACCATGTTGCCGCCCCACCCCACGGTCACCGCAATGACGGGTTCGCCGAATACGTGGCGGACTCGCTCCACCTGCATCGCACTGGCAGATTCGTGGGCAGCGAGGT
>JBAVJR010000510.1:0-2803 GCA_049687855.1 Steroidobacteraceae bacterium
CGCCCCGGGCGATGCCCTCGCGCAGGATCCTGGTGTTGGTCACGAAGATATCGTCGCCTACGAGCTGGATGCGCTTGCCGAGTCGCTGCGTCAGCAGCGACCAGCCGTCCCAGTCCCCTTCGGCCATGCCGTCCTCGACCGTGATGATCGGGAACCGGTTGACCAGGCCTTCGAGGTAATCGACGAACTGCGTCGGCGTGAACTGCCGGCCCTCCGACTCGAGGTCGTAGACCCCGTCCTTGAAGAACTCGGAGCTGGCCACGTCGAGACCAAGGTACACGTCGCGGCCGGCCTTGAAGCCGGCGCGCTCGACTGCCTCGAGGATCGTCTCCAGCGCCGCTTCGTTCGACGGCAGGTTCGGCGCAAAGCCGCCTTCGTCACCGACGGCAGTCGCAAGCTTGCGCTCGTGCAGCACCTTCTTCAGCGTGTGGAAGATTTCCGCGCCGTATCGCAACGCCTCGCTGAAGTTCGGGGCGCCCACCGGCAGCACCATGAACTCCTGGATGTCGACGCTGTTGTCGGCATGCGCGCCGCCGTTGATGATGTTCATCATCGGTACCGGCATCACCTTGCGGCCCGGGCCGCCGAGGTGGCGGAACAGGCTCTGCTTCGAGGCGCGCGCCGCCGCATGCGCCGACGCCAGCGAAATGGCGAGCAGCGAATTTGCGCCCAGGCGCGACTTGGTCTCCGTGGCGTCGAGCGCAATCATCTTCGCGTCGATGCCGCGCTGGTCCATGACATCGTGGCCGAGCAGCGCATCACGCAGCTCGCCGTTGGCGTTGCGCACGGCCTGCAGCACGCCCTTGCCCAGGTAGCGCTTCTTGTCGCCATCGCGCAGCTCGACGGCCTCGCGCGTGCCCGTGGAGGCGCCCGACGGCACGGCCGCGCGGCCCATCACGCCGCCTGCGACGAAGACGTCCGCTTCCACGGTGGGATTACCGCGCGAATCCATGATTTCGCGGGCCTTGATGTCGATGATCCTGGTCGTCATAGGTTCGATTCCTCGAAGGGCCGCTGCTTCACGGCGGTGTCAATCTGCTGCATCACCTCGAGCAACGAGCGCATGCGATCGAGCGGCCACGCATTGGGGCCGTCCGAGAGCGCCTGCGCCGGGTCAGGGTGGGTTTCCATGAATACGCCGGAGACGCCCGCGGCAAGAGCCGCCCGAGCCAGCACCGGCACGAATTCACGCTGTCCGCCCGAGGCGCTGCCCTGCCCGCCCGGCAGCTGCACCGAATGCGTGGCGTCGAAGACGACCGGGGCGTACTCGCGCATCACGGCGAGCGAGCGCATGTCGGACACGAGGTTGTTGTAGCCGAACGAAAAACCCCGCTCGCACGCCATCACCTGTTCGTTGCCGGTCGACCGCGCCTTGTCGATGACGTTCTTCATCTCCCACGGCGAGAGGAACTGGCCCTTCTTGATGTTGACCGGCTTGCCCTGGCTCGATGCGCTCAGGATAAAGTTGGTCTGGCGGCACAGGAAAGCCGGGGTCTGCAGCACGTCCACGACCGCGGCGACCTCCGCCATCGGCGTATCCTCGTGCACGTCGGTGAGCACCGGCAGGCCGAGCTGGCGCCTGACTTCCGACAGGATGCGCAGGCCTTCCTCGATGCCAGGGCCGCGGAAGCTCGCCCGCGACGAACGGTTCGCCTTGTCGTAGCTGGCCTTGAAGATGTACGGGATGCCGAGCGCACGCGTGATTTCCTGCATGCGGCCCGCGATGTCGAGCACGAGGCCCTCGCTTTCGACGACGCAGGGTCCCGCGATGAGGAAGAACGGACGGTCGTGCCCGACCTCGAAACCACAGAGTTTCATGCGCTCGCCGCCACCGGCAGCTTGCCCAGGCGGTGCTCGCGCGCGGCACGGATGAAACCTGTGAACAACGGGTGCCCGTCGCGCGGCGTCGAACGGAATTCCGGGTGGTACTGGCTCGCCACGAAGAACGGGTGCTGCGGCAGCTCGATGATCTCGACCAGGCCGTCGCGCGAGAAACCCGGGAACCGCAGGCCCGCGTTCATCATGCGCTGCAGGTAGGTGTTGTTGAATTCGAACCGATGGCGATGACGCTCGCGGATGACGTCCGTCCCGTAGACCGAGTGCGCGAGCGACCCGTGCGAGATGCGGATCTCCTGCGCGCCGAGGCGCATCGTTCCGCCAAGCTGCGAAGCCTCGTCGCGCGCCTCGACCGTGCCCTTCTGGTCCTGCCACTCGGTGATCAGCGCGATGACCGGGTGCGGCGACGCGCGGTTGAACTCCGTGCTGTGCGCGCCTTCGAGGCCCGCGACGTTGCGCGCGTACTCGATGATCGCGAGCTGCATGCCGAGGCAGATGCCGAGGTACGGGATCCTGTTCTCGCGCGCGTAGCGGACCGCTTCGATCTTGCCTTCGATGCCGCGCTCGCCGAAACCGCCCGGAACCAGGATCGCGTCCATCCCGGCCAGCGCCTTGGTGCCGTGCTTCTCGATGTCGGTCGCTTCGATGAACTCGACGCTGACGCGCGTGCGCGTGCGCAGGCCCGCGTGGATCAACGCCTCGTTGAGGGAGATGTACGCGTCCTTGAGGTTGACGTACTTGCCGACCATCGCGAGATTGATCGTGAGGTCCGGGCTCGCCTTGGCAGCCACGACCTGGTTCCATTCCCCGAGGTCGGCCGCGGGCAGGTTGTGCAAGCCGAACTTCTCGCAGACGATTTCATCGAGTTTCTGCTCGTGCAGGAGCGACGGGATCTTGTAGATGTCGTCGGCGTCGACCGCGGAGAACACGGCGCGCTCCTCGACGTTGGTGAACAACGCGATCTTGC
>JBAVJR010000511.1:0-1769 GCA_049687855.1 Steroidobacteraceae bacterium
GCCTGGCGCAGCTCAAAGCCGTGGCCGAATCGACGACACCCGCGAACGCGCCGCCGATTTCCGCACCCGCCACGGAGGCGGCTGCTGACGCTCAACCCGCCGCGACGGTGAGCCCCACCGGACAGGAAACGCCGGTCCCGCCGATCCCGCAATAGCCGCCGGGGTTCTTGGCCAGGTACTGCTGGTGGTAGTCCTCGGCGAAGTAGAACTCCGGCGCGTCGAGGATCTCGGTCGTAATCGCGGGATAGCCCGCCGCCTTGAGCTTCTCTGCGTACGCCGCCGCGCTGCTCTCGGCAGCGGCGCGCTGCGCGCCGTCATACACGTAGAGGCCTGAGCGGTACTGCGTGCCGACGTCGTTGCCCTGGCGCATGCCCTGCGTCGGGTCGTGCGATTCCCAGAACACGCGCAGCAGCTCTGCGTAGGAAACCTGCTGCGGATCGAACACGACGCGCACCACTTCGTTGTGGCCGGTGTAGCCGGTGCAGACTTCCTCGTAGGAGGGGTTCGGGGTGATGCCACCCGCGTAACCGACCTGCGTGCTGTGCACGCCGGGCGTCGTCCAGAACTTGCGTTCGGCGCCCCAGAAACACCCCATCCCGAACATCGCGAACTGCATGCCGGCGGGGAAAGGCGCCGCGAGACGGTTGCCGTTCACGAAATGGCGCGCGGGCACGGACAGCTGCTGCGTGCGGCCGGGCAGCGCTTCGTCGGCAGTCGGCAGCTCGAGCTTCTTCTTGCGCAGTGAAAACATCGTCAGTCCTCCTAGCGGGCGCGCAGTGCTTCGGCCAGGCCCGACCAGAGCGCCGGATCGTTCAGGATCATGGTCGTGCCGTTGATCAGGAACTGCATTCCGATCGAGATCATCAGGAATCCGGTCAGCCGGGTCAGCGCGACCATGCCGGTGGCGCCGAGCAGCCGGTTGACGCGTTCGGCACCGCGCAGCACGAACCAGCTGAGCAGCGCCGTCAGGAAGATGGCCGTGAGCACGCCCATGAAGTCGACGATGCTCAGGAAGCCCTTCTGGGCCGCGGCCTGCGACGAAAGGCTCATCACGACCGCGAAAGTTCCGGGGCCGCTCAGGCCCGGCATGGCGAGCGGCGTGAAGGCGATGTCGTACTTTTCGCCAGCCGCCTTGGTCATCGCTTCCTTGTCCGAGATCGGGTTCGGAAACAGCATCTGGAAACCCAGGAACGCGACGATCAGGCCGCCGGCGATGCGCATGCCCGGCAGCGAGATGCCGAAGAAATTCATGATCAGGCCGCCTGCCACCAGGAAGCCCGACATCAGGAAGAACGTGTAGACGCAGGCACGGCGGATCTGGCGCAGGCGTTCCTGCTCGGGCAGGTGCCCCGAGGCGGACATGACGAGCGGAACGGCGCCGAACGGGTTCACGATCGGCAGGATTGCGAGCAGCGCCGCCAGCAGCGAGCTGAAATAGAAACCGAGCCAGTTCATCCGCGCACTTTAACCGGCGGCTAGAATGACTGCATGACCGCGTGCAGCCCGACCCCATGAACAGCTCCCGCAGCACGCCGCGTGTGCGCCTGATGGCCCTGGCCGTTGTCGCCTGCATCATCCTGGTCGCGGTCACCGAGCGCCCCACGTTCTCCGGCTTTGCGAGCGGGATGGCGGGATTCCTCGGCTTCGTGCTGGTCGCAATCGCGGCGCTGGGCCGCTTGTGGACCTCATTGTTCATCGCGGGGCGCAAGGACGCGACGCTGGTCCTGTCCGGGCCGTATGCCGCGTGCCGGCATCCGCTGTACCTGCTG
>JBAVJR010000512.1:0-14093 GCA_049687855.1 Steroidobacteraceae bacterium
ATGAAGTGCCCGATGAGTCCGCGCGCGACGTCCGGCGCATACAGCACCGGCGCCTTCATGGTCGCGAGCTTGCGCGCACCGAGCCGGCCGATCGTGCGCTCGCCCGCGCGGCGGCCGACGCTGGCCGCCGACTCCAGCTCGCGCCAGTCGCGCAGCGTGCTGTACCAGTAGTCACGCTCCATCTGCTCGCCTTCGGTGCCGAGCACCGAACAGCTGATGCTGTGCACCGTGCCGGGATACGCCGCGAGAAAGCCGAGCGAGTTGCCGTACGCGCGCAGGCCACGATGCGTGCTGACGCCTGCGCCCTCCGAATTGGTGATGCGCTTCCTGTCGACGGCCATCGCCGCCGCTTCGCACTCGATGGCCATCTCGCACGCGCGCTCCGGCGCGATCTCCCACGGGTGCGAGAGATCGAGCCCGGGCACGTCCCGCGCGAGGTCCGCCGGATCGGGCAGGCCCGCGCACGGATCCTCGGCCGTGTATTTCGCGATCGTGCAGGCCTTGGCCACGGTCTCGCGCAGCGCCGCGGCACCGAGGTCCCCCGTGCTCGCGCTGCCCTTGCGCGTGCCGAAGTACACGGTGACGCCCATGCCGCGGTCACGCTGGTACTCGATCGTCTCGACCACGCCGAGGCGCGCACTGACGCTCAGGCCCACATCCATGCTGATGGCCGCTTCGGCCTGGCTCGCTCCCAGGGTGCGGGCCTCGGCCAGCGCGAGTTCGACGAGCGCGAGCAGGTCGGCGCCGTCGGCAGTCAGCATCGGTGAATGGTCCTTGGGGGCGACAGTCGTGCTCATCGTGCGGCAGCGTCCGTGATCGGGGCCAGGTGGCAGTCTGGCGATTCTAGCAGCGGTCCGGCCCTGCGCCCTGCGTGCTAGCATTCGCGAAAGGGCGGATTCATGGCGCGCAAGCAGGCATTTCCGGGCAGGTACGACGGCCAGCAGGACGACGAGGCCGTTCACGAAGGCTTCGACGAGGGCCCGAGCAAAAGCGCGCTCAAGCGGCAGGACCAGGAACTGCGCGCCATCGGCGTCGAACTGGTCGAGTTGCCGCTGGCCGAGCTCGAGGCCATGAACCTGCCCGAGAGCCTCTACGACGCGGTCATGGCCTGCCGCAGGATCACGGCCCACGGCGCCCGTCTCCGGCAGGAGATGTTCATTGCCAAGCTCATGCGTGGAGTGGATGTCGAACCCATCCGCGCCACCCTCGAACGACGCAGCGAAATCGACCGCCAGCGGGTCCGCCGCGAGCACGCGCTCGAAACGTGGCGCGAGCGCCTGATCGCAGACGAACCCGCCGCCTGGACCGAGCTCGCCGCCCGGATCGACCCGACGGGCCTGCAGCAGATCCGCGCACTGGCCCGGCAGGCACGGGCCGAGCAGGCCAACGCCCGCCCCGCGGCCGCCGCACGACAATTGTTCCGCCGCCTGCGGGATGCGTTCGAAAAGCCTGCGATTTAGCGTTTTTCGCCGCCGTCTGTACAATGTCCCGGTGAAACCGCGCGTTGGCATCATCATGGGGTCCGCCTCCGACTGGGACACCCTGAAACACGCCGCCGAGATGCTCGAGCGTCTGGGCGTCCCGCACGAGGTGCGAGTCGTATCCGCGCACCGCACTCCCGACCTCCTCTTCGACTACGCCTCCACCGCGCGCGAACGTGGCCTCAAGGTCATCATCGCGGGCGCCGGCGGCGCTGCACACCTGCCGGGCATGTGCGCGGCCAAGACCTCGCTGCCCGTCCTTGGCGTGCCGGTTCAGTCCAAGACGCTGAACGGGCTCGACTCGCTGCTCTCGATCGTGCAGATGCCCGCCGGCGTTCCGGTCGCGACGCTCGCAATCGGCGTGGCCGGCGCGACCAACGCCGCGATCCTCGCCGCATCGATCCTTGCCAACGAGGACGAGCAGGTTCGCGCGGCCCTCGATGCTTTCCGCGCGGCACAGACCGACAAGGTCCTCGCCCAGCCCGACCCTCGCAACCCGACGATCGCCACGTGAAGATCGGCATCATCGGTGCGGGCCAGCTCGGACGCATGCTGGCCCTCGCGGGCTATCCGCTGGCACAGCGGTTCCTCTTTCTCGACACCAGCGCGGATTCGCCCGGCGGCCAGGTCGCGCCGATCATCACGGGCGCGTTCGACGATCCGCACAGCCTTGAACGGCTGGCAGCTGCAGTCGACCTGGTCACCTACGAATTCGAAAACGTCCCGGTAGCGGCACTGCAGCAGGTGGCGGCAACGCATCCCGTGTGGCCGCCCGTCGAGGCACTGCGCGTTTCGCAGGATCGCCTGCTCGAAAAGCAGTTGTTCACGCAGCTCAAGATTCCGACACCGCCCTTCCGCGCCGTGGACTCGCTCGGAGAACTGCGCAGCGCAGTCAAGGAGCTTGGCCTGCCCTGCGTGCTCAAGACGCGCCGGCTGGGCTACGACGGCAAGGGCCAGCGCTACCTGCGCAAACCCGCCGATCTCGAGCCCGCCTGGAACGCAATCGGCGACGCGCCGCTGATCCTCGAGGGCTACGTCGACTTCGAGCGCGAAGTTTCGATCGTCGGCGTGCGCAGCACGGCGGGCGAAGTGCGCGCGTACCCGATCGTCGCCAATACGCACAAGGACGGCATCCTGCGCGTGACGCTGGCGCCGCACCGTCATCCCGTCCTGCAGAAGGCAGCGGAAATCTACCTCAAGCGCGTGCTGCGGCACTTCGCTTACGCCGGCGTGCTGACGATCGAGTTCTTCGTGCGCAAGGGCAGGCTGGTCGCCAACGAGATGGCGCCGCGCGTGCACAACTCCGGGCACTGGACCATCGAGGGCGCGGCCACGTCGCAGTTCGAAAACCACCTGCGCGCGATCCTCGGGCTGCCGCTCGGCGACACGAGCCCGACCGGCCATTGCGCCATGATCAATTTCATCGGTACGCTGCCGGGGCGTGACGCCATCCTGGCCCTGCCCGGCGTGCACTGGCACGACTACGGCAAGGAGCCGCGTCCGGGCCGCAAGATCGGCCACTGCACGGTCGTGGCGGCCAGCGCGGTCGAGCGCGACCGGCTGGTGCGCAAGGTCCTGCGGCAGATGCCGCCACGCTGAAGACAGGCTTCCCGGCCCCGCTGCAACGGTTGGCCGGGGTTATGTGACGGATCGCACAGTTTGAGCCCGGGCCGGCTCCCGTATACTGGCAAGAGGGGAATCGAGCGCACGATGTACCTGGAACACTTCAAGCTCAAGGAACTGCCGTTCCGGCTCAGCCCGGACCCGGCGTTCCTCTTCCTGAGCCAGATCCACTCCCGCGCCAAGGCGTACATGGAGTCCACGATCTGGTTCACGGACGGGTTTGTCGTGATCACGGGCGAGATCGGCTCGGGCAAGACCACGCTGATCGAGTCGTTCCTCAAGGACATCGACCAGGACGTCGTCGTCGCGCAGATCAACCAGACGCAGATCTCGCCGATCGAGTTCCTGCAGGGCCTGCTCGCGCAGTTCGGATTCAGCCCGTTCCGCATGCGCAAGGCCGAGCTGCTCGACACGCTCAACCACTTCCTGATCGAGCAGCACGCGAGCGGCCGTAAGGTGCTGCTGATCATCGACGAGGCGCAGAACCTCAGCAACAAGGTGCTGGAGGAAGTCCGCCTGCTGTCCGGCGTCGAAACGACCAAGGAGAAGGTGCTGCGCATCATTCTCGCGGGCCAGCCCGAACTGCACGCAAAGCTCGATTCGGACGAGCTCGTCCAGTTGCGCCAGCGCGTGCGGCTGCGCTTCCACCTGACGGCGCTGACCGAATCGGAGATGGGCGCCTACGTCCTGCATCGCCTCGCGGTGGCCGGCGCCGGGGACCGGGAGATCTTCGAGCCGGACACCTTCCCGCTGATCTTCCGCTACACGGGTGGCATCCCCCGCCTCACCAACACGCTTTGCGACACGTGCCTGCTCTCCGCCTTTGGCAGCAACATAGACAAGGTCGACGTCGGCATCGTGCGGCAGGTGCTCGACGAACTGCAGTGGCAGGAATACGCCGGGTCCACGCACACCGACCTGCCGGCGACCCGCATCGACGACACCTCACCGCAACCTTGCCCGCCGGTGGGGCGCGTCGTGCTGTCCAAGAGGGGCGTCACGCTCGATCACGCGCTGCTCGTGCCTGGTCGCTTCATCATCGGCCGCACCACCGACAACGACATGCAGATCGACAGCAAGTTCGTGAGCCGCCACCACATGCAGCTCATCACCACCGTCGACAGCTGCTACGTGGAAGACCTGAACAGCACCAACGGCGTCTTCCTGAACGGCAAGCGCGTGCGCCGGCACAAGCTGCAGCCGGGCGACGTGATCAAGCTCGGCATGCACGAAGTCACCTATGCGCGGCTGGACCAGCGCATCGAGCCGGGCGACGAACCCCGCGCGACGCGGACGGCGGTGCTGCAGGATGCCGATCTGGATTCCGAGCTGGACGCCGACGACGAGGAGTCGGATGCCGACGACGAAGAGCGGGACGAGTCGTCCTATTCGTCGACGGCGCGCGGGTCGTAACCCGACTGCGTGGCGCGATAATCGCGCCGCTTCATCCAGAGCAACGCCCCCACGGTGACCAGCGCTCCGCCTGCGATGAACAGCAGGCTGTGAGGCGCACGCTCGACCCACCACGCCACCGCGAAGCACCCGAGCCCGGCGCCGGCCGTCAGGTAAGGCATGGCTTCGTACACCGGACGCGGCAGCCACATGGCGGGATCAGCCCGTGCCGCCGACCGTGAGCGCGTCCACGCGCAGGGTGGGCTGGCCGACGCCCACCGGAACTTCCTGCCCTTCCTTGCCGCAGGTGCCTACGCCGTCGTCGAGCTTGAGGTCATTGCCGATCATCGAGACGCGGGTCATGACTTCGGGGCCGTTGCCGATCAGCGTGGCGCCCTTGACCGGGCGCGTGATCCTGCCGTTCTCGATCAGGTAGGCCTCGCTCGCCGAGAACACGAACTTGCCCGACGTGATGTCGACCTGGCCGCCGCCGAAGTTGCGGCAGTAGAGGCCCTTGTCGACCGAGGCGATGATATCTTCGGGCGCATGCTGGCCGGGCAGCATGTAGGTGTTGGTCATGCGCGGCATCGTGAGCGCGGCGAAGCTCTCGCGACGGCCGTTGCCGGTCGGCTGCACGCCCATGAGGCGCGCGTTGAGCTTGTCCTGCAGGTAGCCGCGCAGGACACCGTCCTCGATCAGCGTGGTGCACTGCGTGGGCGTGCCCTCGTCGTCGACGTTGAGCGAGCCGCGGCGGGCCGCGAGGGTGCCGTCGTCGACGATCGTGACGCCCGGGGCCGCGACCTGCTGCCCGATGCGTCCGCTGAACGCGGACGTGCCCTTGCGGTTGAAGTCGCCCTCAAGACCGTGGCCCACGGCTTCGTGCAGCAGCACACCGGGCCAGCCTGCGCCGAGCACGACCGTCATGGTTCCCGCCGGGGCCGGCACCGCTTCGAGATTGACCTGTGCGGTGCGCACGGCCTCTCTGACCAGAGCGCGCCACCGCTCGGACGCGAGGAACTCGGTATAGGCGAAACGGCCGCCGCCGCCGGCGTAGCCCTGCTCGCGCCGACCGTCCTGTTCGATGATGACACTGACGTTGAGCCGCACCAGCGGCCGCACGTCGCCGGCGAGCGTGCCGTCGCTCGCCATGACCAGCATGATGTCGTGCGACGCCGACAGGCTCGCCATCACCTGCGTGATGCGCGAATCGAGTGCGCGCGCCTCGCGATCGATCTGCTCGAGCAGCCTGACCTTGTCGTCGTCGGCCATGGATTCGACCGGATCGACGGCAGAGTACAGGCGGCGAGCGCCCGTGGCATGCCAGGCCTGCACGCTGCCGCCGGAGCCGGAGCGCGAGATCGCGCGCGCGGCGTGCGCGGCTTCGAGCAGCGCGGGCAGCATCACTTCGTCGGAATAGGCGAAGCCCGTCTTCTCACCGGCCAGCGCGCGCACACCCACGCCCTGCTCGATGCTGTGGGCGCCGTCCTTGACGATGCCGTCCTCGAGCGCCCAGGACTCCTCGCGCGTGAGCTGGAAATAGATGTCCGTATAGTCGACTGCGTGACCCATCACGTCGCCGAGCACGTTCGCGACGCGGTTCTCGTCGAGTTCGGCCGGCCCGAGCAGGGCGGCGCGGGCGACGTCGAGCGGATCGCGCACGGCGATGCCGGCAGCAAGCGCAGCGGGCTGGGGAGCGAAGAGGCTCGGCGGGATGTGCGGTTTCATGATTCCTGTCGGGGCGCTGCAACGGCGAGCCGGCGGTGCTGGACGGAAGGGAAATCCTGCCGCAACCGGCGCTGCCGGGCGAGGTCCAATTCTGCCGTGATCACGCCGGTTCCGCGCGGCAATCGCGCCAGGACCCGGCCCCACGGTTCGACGATCATCGAGTCGCCATGGGTTTCGCGCCCGTTCTCGTGGAATCCGGATTGCGCCGGCGCAACCAGGTAACAGAGGTTTTCGACCGCGCGCGTGCGCAGCAGCAGTTCCCAGTGGGCGCGGCCCGTGGGCACCGTGAAAGCGGACGGCAGCGTGAACCACTCGGCTCCCTGCTGCAGCAGCTCGCGGAAGAGTTCGGGAAAACGGACGTCGTAGCAGATGGCGAGGCCAAGCCGGCCCGCGGGGGTGTCGACCGTGACGACCTGCGTGCCGGGTCGCACGGCCGTCGATTCGCGGTGGCTCTCGAGCTTGCCCGGCACGTCCACGTCGAACAGGTGAATCTTGTCGTAGCGCGCGACCTCGCGACCCGCGTCGTCGAAGACCAGGCACGCCGCGGCAACGCGCGGCTCGCCGGGCACCTTGAGCAGCAGCGTGCCGCCGACGATCCAGAGGCCGTGCAGGCGCGCCTGGTCGGCCAGGAACGCCTGGATCGGGCCGGCCCCGTGTGCCTCGGCGACCGCGAGCTTGTCGGCTTCGCCGCGTCCCATGAACGCGAAATTCTCCGGCAGCACGGCGACTACCGCACCCTGCGCCCTGGCCTGCCGGAGCAGTTCGCCGGCGACGGCGAGATTGCGCGCCACGTCAGCGCAAGAGGTCATCTGGATGGCGGCAACACGCGTCACGGTAAATCTTCCTTTTGCTTTTGTACCGTCCCGGCTGCCGCTTCGTCACCGGCGGGCGCGGCGATTCGCTGCACGACCGGAGCGGCCCAGGGACCCGTCACATGGTAATAGGCTCGCGTGAGTCCTTGCAGCTGGTCCTTGAAAAGCTGTGACAGCACCAGCACGCCGGCGCCGATCACCGGCCCCGCCGCGAGCGCGCCGGCCACGGCCAGGGGTCCGCTGGGGTTGCCGCTCACGACGATCGTCTGGTCGTAATCCTCGGTCGCCAGGCCGGTGCGCCCGACGATTCCCATGTCGATCGCGGCGCCCTTGAGCAACAGGTTCTGCGTGAACGCATTGCCCGCGCGCAGCTCGAAATCGCCCCGCACGCTGTTGAAGGCCAGGCCTTCGTCGGTGACATCGCGGAAATCGAGCGCCAGTCGTCGCGGCAACTGCGCCACGCTCAACAGCCCGAGCATGCGGCCCGCTCCCGGCTCGATGTCGCGCAGGCGGCCGTCTGCGAGCGACACATGGAGCGTGCCATTGAGCGTCTTGAGCACGTCCATCGACGGTCCGCCGGGCCACCAGAGATTCGCCGCGAACTTCGCCTTCCTGGCATCGATTGCGTCACGGAACGCGAGCGCCTTCGACGCGGCGCGAAAATCGGTGCTGGTCAGCAACACCTCGACGCGTGTGCGTGGCGCACCCTGTTCCATCCACCAGCTGCCGCTGGCGAGGAGATCGAAGGCCGGCGACGTCGTCGCAATCGAATCGAAGGTGAGTCCCCGCGGCTCCCGTGAGATCGCAGCGACCAGGCGGCCGAATTGCCGTGACTGCCAGCTGAAGTCCTCGGCACGCGCACTGATGGCGGGCAGCGTGCGCGGATCGATCTGCGCATTGGCCGCCGCTCTTGCAACCGCAGCCGGGCTCGATTCCTCACTGGTCAGCTGCAGCCGTTTCATGTCGAGCACGATCGGCCGGCCGCGCGTGAGATCGTCGGGTACGGTCACCTGCCCTTCGGCCTGCGGTCCCGTCACCGCGATCCGCCAGAGTTCGCCCTCGCCGCGCAGCTTCGCGACCACGTCGCGGAACTCGAAGCCGAAGACCGTCGCACGGTCGAGATGGACGTCGACCGGACCGAGCCAGTCCATCAGGCGCTGGCCGCCGATGCGCGTCGATCCGCCGGCAGATGTGTTCGAGAGCGCAAGCCACTCGCCGAGATCGAACTGCGGCCACTCGCCGCTCACCAGCAAGCCGGGCTGCGCCGGAAGTGTCACGGGTTGCGCATCGAAGCGCGCCGCGCCGCGGTCAAGACGCCAGGCGCCGTCCCGCACGGCGAAGCGCAGTCTTGCACGAGCGCTGCCGGACTCGAGCGTCACGTCGTTGACGCGCGAACCCGGAATCTCGAGCCGCACGCGCGTCAGCCGCGTCTCGGGCGCGGCCTTGGCGAAAGGCCGGGGCGCCTGGATGACGAGTCCGTCGAGGTCGCTCACGACGTCGAAACTCAGGGGCCAGGCGCCACCGGCCCGGCGCTTCTCGATGTGGCCAGTCAGCACCCAGTCCGTCGCACCGCTCATCGCGATGGTCGACGGCAGGCCGATGAATGCGGGCAGCCTGGCGCCACCGGCCCGGCCTTGCGCCGTGAGTTCCACTGCGGCTTCGACCTCGCGCGACGTGCGGCCGGGGCTCGCAGACAGTTCGAACGGACCGTCGAGTATCATCCCGCGCAGCCCCGCGACCTTCACGTCGTAGTTGTGCAGTTCGAAGGTGCCCTTGACGCGCTGGGCGGGCGCCCGCAGCGCAGGCAACGCGACGGTGACGCCGTCGAGCATGACGCGCACGGTGTAGTCGCGTGGCGGTGGCGGTGCCGGCATTGCGGCCAGCGCTGCCGCGGAGATCGCCGGCAACAAGAGCTGGACCTGGTACTGCGCAGGACCACTGCCGGTGAGGCCCATGAACTGCTCGCCGATGATCGGCCCCAGCGGACTCGCCTGCACATAGGCGAGCGCCTTCTGCAGATCGCCGCCAGCCTTGCCGTCGATCTCGAGGATCGGCGCCTTGTAATCGGCCATCAGGAACCGGGTCTGCGCCAGTTTCAACCCGCCAAGTTCGCCGCTCGCGATGTCCGCCGCGATCGACTGGTTGTGAAATCTCACCGTGCCCGAGGCATTGGCGAGTGGCGCGAATCCCGGATAGTAGTCGAGCGTCGCGTTCGTCACGTCGGCCGCAGCGGTGAAGTCGCCTTCGCCGTCGCGGAACGGAAACCTGCGCACCGGCCCGCGGTAACTCAACCGGCCCGCGGTCGCCTTGCCGCGGACGAAGGCACGCTCGAGCCAGGCAATCGTGCGCTCGCGCAGACGGCCGACAGGCACGAATTGCGGCACGAGCGAGATGTCGACCTCGGGTACTTCGGCCGTCAAAGCCAGGGTCGGCGAGACGCCTGGCTTCTCGAAGCTGAACTCGGCATCCACCTTCGCACGGCCCTGGCGGTGCAGGAGCTGCGCGCCCCTGGCGCTCACAGTCCAGCCGGCACCATCACGACGCCAGCCGCCATCCGCCGTGACGCGCAAGAGCGCAAGCGGATCGCGGAACAGCCTTGGCCACTCGAACACGGGGCTGTCGGCTCGCAGTTGCAGCTCGCCCCGCTGGTCGTTGCCATCGAGCTTGAGCGAGACGCCCGACACGCCCGGGAGGCGTCCGCTGGGCTGGACACCGATGCCGGCCAGGTCCGCCTGCACCGTGAACGTCGGCTGGATGCCCGCGCGCTCGCGCTGCGCGCTGGCCCGCAGCGTCTCCACTCGTCCGCGCGGGGCAAATCCGGCAAAACGATCAAACGAAGCGGGCGCAAATGCGAGCGCCAGCGGCCAGGTCGAAGTCAGGTCGAGCCCGTCCACGTTCAGCTCGAGCCCGAAGCGCGTCAGCAGTTTCCCGGTCCATCGTCCCCAGACCTGTGTCTCGTCCGCCGCGCGCGACGTACCGGCCTGTGCGCGCAGGCCCTGAATCCGGAAGACCCAGGCGTCGGCTTCGCGTCGCAGGCGCACATCGCCTTCGAGGGCGCCATAGCGAGCCTCTGCCGGCAACGGCAGCGGCGCACGATCGACCATCGCCTTGGTCACGGTCGGGAATTGGATCCTGGCGCCCGCTGCGAGCTCGAGCCGCGGATCGGTGATCCGCACGGCCTCGATCGGCGGCACGGCACGGCGCGGCAATTGCAGCGCCACGTCGCGCAGCTCGAAGCCGAGGCGCAGGCTGGAAATCCTGCCCTGCTCGACGACGAAGACGCCACGCATGTGACCGGAGCCGGCGAGCGGTTTCGCAACCCGCGCTGGCAGGAAGTCCCCGAGGCCGGCCAGCCGCACGGTGTCCGCATCAATCTCGACCCGCGCGTCCAGGTGCTCACGCTCGTCGAGCGTGCCCTTCAGGCGGATGTTGAAATCCGCCTGCGTGCCGAGTTCGCCAGGCAACATGGCGTTGCCCTCCATCACGACGAAGTCACGGTCGCGGCTCAGCTGGGCGTCGAGGCCGGTGAATTCGAGCGGCGCGCTACCCGTCTTCAAGTCGCGGTAGACGACCGTCGCATCGTCGATGACGACGCGCCCCGCCGGGAGGCGGTCGAAATCGAATGGCGGGCGATCGGCCGGGCGCTCGCGCAGGCCCAGCAGCCGGATGCGACCGTCGGCAAGACGCACGATGGTGACGCGCGGTTCCAGGACGCGGACCCGGCCGGCCACGAACTGGCCCGTGCGCAGGAAATTCCAGAGGTTGAGGCCGACACTGCCTTCGCGCGTGGCAAACAGCGTCTGCGAGCCGTCCTCGTCCACCACGTGCAGATCGTGCAGGACCACTTCCGGACCATACCAGCGCAACCGCGCGTCGAGCCGCGAGTACTCGAACTTCAGGTGCGTCTGGCGTTCGATCCACGTGCGCAGCTTCTGCTCTTTCTGCGGCACGTATGCGATCGCGATGCGCAGCGCCGTCAGCAGCAGCGCGACCACGACGAGCAGTCCGGCCGCGGTGCCTGCGACCAGGCGCCACCACCGGGTGGAAGTCACATGAGCACCACGTCGTACTGGTCGTGCAGGTAGAGCGCCTCGGTCTGCAGGCGGATCGGCTTGCCGACCAGCACTTCGAGTTCGCCGAGCGCGGCCGACTCCTCGTCGAGCAGGCGCTCGATGACGTCCGAGTGCGCAAGCACCATGAGCTGCTGGAAGTCGAACTGGCCCGCCTGGCGCAGCACTTCACGGAAGATCTCGTAGCAGACGGTCTCGGGCGTCTTGACGAAACCGCGGCCTTCGCAGGCCGGGCACTGCGTGCACAGCTGGTGCGCGAGGCTTTCGCGCGTGCGCTTGCGCGTCATCTCGACCAGGCCGAGCGGCGACACCGCCGACACGTGCGTCTTCGCATGATCCTTCGCCAGCGCCTTCTCGAGTGCCTGCAGCACCTGCTTGCGGTGCTCCTCCTCTTCCATGTCGATGAAGTCGATGATGATGATGCCGCCGAGATTGCGCAGCCGCAGCTGCCGCGCGATCGCAACCGCGGCCTCGAGGTTGGTGCGGTAGATCGTCTCCTCGAGGTTGCGGTGCCCGACGTACGCGCCCGTGTTGACGTCGATGGTCGTGAGCGCCTCGGTCTGGTCGATGATCAGGTAGCCGCCCGACTTGAGCGGCACCTTGCGCTCGAGCGAGCGCTGGACCTCTTCCTCGGCGCCGTGCAGGTCGAAGAGCGGCCGGTTGCCGGTGTAGCGCTCGACGCGGGCGCCGTGCGCGGGCATGAACGTCGTCGCGAATTCCTGCATGCGCTCGCAGGTGCGCTCGTGATCGACCAGCACGCGGTCCACGCCTTCGCCGACCAGGTCACGCATCAGGCGCAGCGGCAACGGCAGGTCTTCGTGCACGAGCATGCCTGCGCGCGTGCCTGCCGCCTTGGCCGAGAGCACTTCCCAGAGCTTGCGCAGGAACAGCATGTCGGCGCGCAATGCCTCGGCCGCCGCGCCTTCCGCAGCGGTGCGCACGATGTAGCCGCCCGCCGCGCCGGGCGTCACGAACGACTGCATCAGCTCGCGCAGCCGCAGTCGCTCTTCCTCCGTCTCGATGCGCGCGGAGATGCCGACGCCGTGGCCGAATGGCATGTAGACGAGGTAACGCGAAGGTATCGTGATGAACGTGGTGAGACGCGCGCCCTTGGTGCCGAGCGGGTCTTTCAGCACCTGCACCAGGATGTCGCCGCCCTCGATCACCAGCTCACGGATGTTTTCGGTCCGCGTTTCTTCGCCGGAGCCTTCGGCGTCGGCCGGCTGCACGATGTCGGACACGTGCAGGAACGCCGTGCGCTCGAGGCCGATGTCGATGAAGGCCGCCTGCATGCCGGGCAGGACCCGCGACACGCGCCCCTTGTACAGGTTGCCCGTGAGGCCCATGCGGCTCGCCCGCTCGACGAAGAGCTCCTGCAGCACTCCGTTCTCGAGCAGGGCCGCGCGGGTCTCGCGCGGGCTGACGTTGACGATCATTTCCGTGGTCATGGTGCCTGGGTGTTCCATCCGGTCAGACCGAGCGCCGGAGCCAGCAGTTCCCAGGTCTCGTAGAGTGGCAGTCCCATCACGCCGGAATAACTGCCGGCGAGGTGGCGAATGAAAATGGCGGCATGGCCCTGCACGCCGTACGCGCCGGCCTTGTCGGCCGGCTCGCCGGTGCGCCAGTACCAGTCGATCTCCGCGCGCGTGAGCGGGCGGAACTCGACCGTGCTGGTGCTGACGCGAGCGTTCGCACCGCCTGCGTGCAGCACCGCGACGGCCGTGTGCACCTCGTGTGCCCGTCCGGACAGCCGGCCGAGGATACGGACCGCGTCCTCGTGGTCGGCGGGTTTACCGAGGATTTCGTCACCGAGCGCCACGGTCGTGTCGGCCGCGAGCACCGGGCGGCGTTCCGCGACCGGCAGGAGTTCCCACAGCGCGCGCGCCTTCTCCTCGGCAAGCCGCAACGCATAGTGCGCAGGTTTCTCGCCAGGCCGCGCCGACTCGTCGATGTCCACCGGGCGCACTTCGTGCGTCACGTCGATCTGCCGCAGCAGCTCACTGCGCCGCGGCGAAGCGGACGCCAGGTAGATGGCGGGTACGTCGCCAGCCATCGGGGCTCAGCCCGCGACGACGGTCGGTTCGAGGCGACGCTGCGCCACCAGTGAGTTGCTGACCAGGCAGACGTGCTCGGCCTTCGCCATCAGCTTGGCCGCGCGATCCTGGTCCGTGCCGGCTGGCACTCGCAGCGTCGCATGCACGACGAACTCGGTGAAGAACGTCCGGCCGTCGACGCGGTCGAGCTTGCCCTCGACGCGGGCGTCGAGAGCAGTCCAGTCGAGCTTGGAGGCGCGGGCCACCGCGCGGAAGCTGAGGACGAAACAGTCGGCCACTGCGGCGCAGAGCAGCGTTTCGGGCGACCAGCGGCCACCCGGGCCATCGAACTCGACGGGCGGCGCGGTCGCGAGGGTGGGCAGTCCTGCAGAGTCGAGCGGAACGTCACCCGTCGGTTCGGCGTTGACGTGGACGGTGTACTGGTGCGGATAGGGGTGCATGGGGCTGCCTCGCGGCCGTAAGTCCGGATGTCAAAAGGAGAATTGAATCGTGCCGGGAGGCCCGTGTCCATCGAGGGGATCGCGGATGCCTCAGGCCCGGTGATACGGCAAGCCCTTGATCAGGCTGACGGCCCGGTACAGGGCTTCCACGACGACCACCCGGGCCAGGCCGTGGGGCAGCGTCAGGGCCGACAGGGACCAGCGCAGCCGGGCCTGGGCGTCAATTTCAGGGGCCAGGCCGTCCGGCCCCCCGATGCAGAAGAACGGGGAATCCCCCTCCCGCGCCCGGTCCTCGAGCCAGCGCGCAAGCTGCTCGGTGGTCAGGGCCTTGCCGCCCACCTGCAGGGCGACGAGGTAGGGCCGTGTTCCCGCCGCTGCCAGCATGCGCTTGCCCTCGGCCTCGACGGCCCGGCGCACGTCGCCGCTGCCGCGGTCGCCCAGCGGGATTTCGACCAGCTCGATGCGGTAATCGCCCCGCAGGCGCGTGGCGTAGTCG
>JBAVJR010000513.1:0-5353 GCA_049687855.1 Steroidobacteraceae bacterium
GCGCAGGGTTCGCGTTCGGGTCAGAACCGCCCTTCTTGACCGCGATCGTGATGTCCTTGCCGATGCGGCTGAACTGCTTCGCCATGCGGTTCCAGCGCGCAAACATCGTGTGCTTTCTGACTTCGAAAATGCGTCCCATGATTGCTCTGTAAACTCTGGCCGGGCGGGGGGCGGGTAAGGGCGCGCAATCTACTCCTGCGGCCAGTGGTTGGCACGCGGGAATCGCGCATGGCATAAACGACAAATCATAAGAAATTATTGATTGAATTGCAGTATTTCAATCAAACGTATTGAATTAATGCAGTCGAGATTACAAATTGAATGACAATGCATGAGCGGGTGATGGCATGAATGCAACGCAAGCCACGAGGTTGGCACTGATCCTTTTCGGTCTGTACGCACTGCTCGCCCGCCCCGCGTTTGGTGGCGAGCCCGACCTGGCGTGGGACGAGCGCAGCCGTGCGCTCGCCGATCAGCTCGTGAGCGAGCTGAAGGCCGAGCTCGGTCACGCGATGCAGCAAGGCGGTCCGGTTGCCGCCGTGGCTGTCTGCAAGTCTCGTGCGCCGGAGATCGCTGCCCGATTGTCGGCATCCTCGGGCGCGGAGGTGGGTCGCACCGCCATCCGGCTGAGAAACCCGGCGAATGCGCCGGACGATCTGGAGCGCGCGGTCATGCAAGGCTTCGCGGCCGAGTTGTCGAGCGCGTCGCCTGCAGCGACGGCGCCTCCCGAGGCGATCTTCGAGTCCCGGTCAGCCCAGGGGACCGAGCGCCGCTACCTCCGTGCGATCGTCATGCAACCTGTGTGCCTCGCGTGTCATGGCGCGACGCTCGCACCCGAACTCGTAATGGCCATCGCCCGCGAGTACCCGCAGGACACCGCGACCGGATTCGAAACCGGCCAGCTGCGTGGCGCCGTCACGGTGCGATGGCCAGCGACTCGCTGACATGGGCCTCTATCATCACTGCGTCTTCCCGTACCTGCTCGACCTGGCGATGGGAAATCGGGTCTTCGACAAGCCGCGGCGCCGGACGCTGGCCCGGGCGTCGGGTCGCATTCTCGAGATCGGCTTCGGCACCGGTCGTAACCTGCCGCACTATCCACCGGGCGTAAGCCGCATCGAAGCCATCGACCCCGACACTGACCTCGACCGTTTCTCGCTGCCGCGCATCGCCGCGTCCAGCGTTGCCGTGGACTTCCATCACCTGAATGCGGAGCACCTGCCGTTCGCGGGCGACAGCTTCGATACTGTTGTCTGCACGTTGACGCTCTGCTCGATTCCCGACGTGGTGCATGCGCTCGGCGAAATTCATCGCGTGCTCAAACCCGGCGGACAGTTCCTGTTCCTCGAGCACGGCCTGTCGCCCGATGCGCGGGTGGCCCGTTGGCAGCATCGGCTCAACCCGATCCAGAACCGCATCGGCGGCGGTTGTCATCTCATCCGGGAGACGGTGCCTTTGGTGACAGGATCAGGCCTGCAGCTGCGGGATGCCGAGCACTATTACCTGCGGCGCGTGCCCCGGTTTGCCGGCTACATGACGGAAGGCTCGGCGCTGAAGTCCTGACCAATCGTTGTTGTGAAAAAGAGACGCGTCAACGCAAACGAACTCAGCGTCTAATTAGCACACCGTCGTTTTTGCGCTGCAAGGTGACGCCTCCCGCCAAACCACGTAAAACATGGAACAGTCGCTAGCTGGGGGAGACCGGGCGACAGACGAAATGGGAGGTCCGACCGGGGGACGATTGCGGGCCATCGCAGAAGACCATGCGTCGGAAGAGCCGCGATTCGCTGAGCGAGTCGCGGCTTTTTCTTTGGTGACGCCTGCGCGTGCGCCGAAGCGTTGGCACGGCAGGACGAGCGGAGTCTGCGGAGATACCCGTGTCCGCGGGCTTGCCCTAGACTGACCCGCGATGGCCTGCCAAATCCCGCGCGTCCCTGTCCGGCAGGGCGACGGGAGTCGAGGAGAACCAATATGACACCGGTCGCACGGACCCTGGGCGTGTTCGCCCTGGGCCTGTTCATCGCAGGCTGCGGCCTCGAACACGACGGCGACGACTCCGTTTCCAGGCAGTTCGGCTCGGACTACTTCGGCGCGGGCGGCTCGCTCAACCTGACCGACCCGGTCGCGGGCGACGCGATTCTGGCGGGCGGACACGTCGCCACGGCGGGTGAGGTGAAAGGCGACCTGATCGCCGCGGGCGGCGAAGTATCGATCGGCGGCAGCGTCGGTGACGATCTCTACGTCGCAGGCGGCGAAGTGCAGGTCGATGCAATAGTCGCCGGGAACGCGCGCGTGGCCGGCGGCGACGTCGCGCTCGGCCCCGCCACTACGATCATGGGCGGGTTGTCGCTGACCGGCGGCCGCATCCGGTTCGAGGGCAACGCGCGCGAGTACCTGCAGGCGTCGGGCGCCGGTGTGCGCATCGACGGCGTCGTGCAGGGCGACGCCGAGGTCCACGCCGAAGAAGTCGACATCGGCCCGAACACGCGCATCGACGGCAAGCTCGTCGTCCACAGCCCGCGTGAACCCGAGTTGCCCGAAGGCGCGCAGATCGCGGGTGGCATCGAGTTCCACCAGACGGACGTCGGTCACTACGTCGGCGAGCACGAGAGCGCGCGGGACGTGCGCACCGTCGCCCACGGGGTAGGCTCGTTCCTGTGGATGCTCGGCGTGTTCGTTGCCGGCACGCTGTTCATGCTCGCCTTCCCGGCATACTCCAGTCGTGCAGCCCAGTGGATCGGCCAGGAACCTCTGCGCAGCCTCGGGCTCGGGTTCGTGATCCTCGTGTGCCTGCCGGTGCTGGTCGTCCTGCTGCTGATCACGATCATCGGCATTCCGCTCGCGCTGATCGTGCTCATGCTCTACCTGTTGCTGCTGTTCCTCGGCTGGGTCACCGCCGCGATGTTCGTCGGCCAGAAGCTGCTCGGCTTGATGCGCGGCGGCACGGTCGCGACGACGGGCTGGAAGCTGTTCGCGCTGCTGCTCGCCGTGCTCGGGTTGTGGCTCGTCGGCATGGTGCCCTTCATTGGTGGCTGGGTGAAGTTCGCAGCGCTGCTGCTCGGCATCGGTGCCCTCGTGTGGCAGGGCTGGCCGCGGCGCGATGCTTCGCTGCAAGGCGCGACCTGAGTGCACCGGAGCCTCGAACGATGATGGCGAACTACTGGCCGCACCTGCTGGCGATGCTCGTCGGCGGCGCCCTGACGGTGCAGGTCGGCATGAACGCGACGCTGGCCCGCGTGATCGGCTCGCCGCTGTGGGCGTCCGCCGTCAGTTTCGCGGTTGGCCTGCTCGCGCTCGTCGGGTTCGCCGCCGCCGCGGGTTCGCGTGCGGCGACCGGCAGTTTCGGGCAAGTCCCGGCGTGGGCGTGGATGGGAGGACTGCTCGGTGCGGTCTACGTCGCTTCGGTCACCGTCCTCGGTCCGCGCCTCGGCGGCATGACCATGGTGGCCCTGGTGATCGCGGGGCAGCTGCTGGTCGCACTGGTCGTCGACCAGTTCGGCATCCTGGGTTACCCGCAGATCGCAGTGACGCCGACCCGGCTGCTCGGTGCCGCGCTGCTGCTGGCCGGCGCGCTGCTCGTGATGCGGCGCTGAGCCGGTTTACTTCTGCGCGCCGGCGCGGGCCGGCACTTCTTTCGCGATCTCGTGTGCCATCTGCAGGACCAGGTTCACGCCCTGCTCCGCCGAGCCACGACGTGTTTCCGACGTGACCATGCCGCGCCAGATCAGTTGTCCCGACGCACGGTCGTCGATGAACACCAGCACAGAACCTTCGCGCATGCGCATCTCGCGTGGCACGCTCGAGGCCGGCGGCGGCTGGATCTCACTGGGACTCAGCACCGTGGTCGCGGACGGCGCGCCGATGCGCTTCTCGTCCGACAGCACGAACTTCTGCGATCCAGCGACCTGGAAACTCACGAGCATGTCGGCGGCAGCCGCTGTGTCGACTTCGGAATAGCCCTTGCGGCCCAGTTCCGCCGTCACGGCGCTGCGCAGTTGCGACGTGGCCGACGCGACCATCCCGGGATCGAGCAGACCGGGGCTGCCGAAATCACCGCCCTTCCAGAAGTACGTCTGCCGGGCAGCCACGTTCGCTGCGGGGTCCTCGAAGCTGTCGACGTCCCAGTGCACGGCACAGCCGGCCAGCAGGGAAAGGGTTCCCGCCCATACGAACGCCATGCGCCGGATCACTGTCTTCTCCTCCAGTCTCGCCTGCACCGATTGTACCGCCGGAGCCGTCCCGGGCGGCGTTTTGTGACGCGTGTCAACGGCTTGAAGCCGCGCATTAGGGCCCCGCGCGGGCCGGGGAGCATACTGCCGACAGCGAAGATGCGACCGGCACCGGGCCGTTGCCCGGGTGCTCCGCCACCGCATGTATGGAGTTGAAGCCCGTCAATGAAGACCGTGCTGCTTGCCTACGAACGCGACCAGGACCTCGCCGCCCTCGAGAGCGTGCTGCAATCCCGCGGCCACCGCGTGCTCAAGGCGAAAACCGGCGTCGAGGCGCTCGACGTCGTCCGCACCCAGAATCCCGATGTGCTCGTGAGCGACGTCATGCTGCCGCGGCTCGACGGCTTTGCGCTGTGCCGGCGGCTCCGCGAGGACCCGTCGTTCCTGCACCTGCCGGTCCTGCTGCATTCGTTCCGGGTGGAAGGCCCGAAATACGAGGCGTTTGCCGCCGAAGTCGGTGCGCAACGGTTCTTCTCGCGGGGTTCGACACTGGACGAACTCGCCGCGACCCTCGACGAAGCGCCGTCCGGCTCCGGCACGATGCGCATGCCCGCGCTGGTGCCCGAGTTGCTCGACCGTCGCGAGCAGGATCGCAGGCGGCTCAGCGATCTCGAAAAGCAGCTGCGTGACGCCGCGGCGACGAACAAGCAGTTGACCGTGGCTGAACGCGTCGCGCGCGAACGAGCCGAATACGAGGCGCGCGCCCGAACCGAATTCGCCGCCGCGGAATCGGTGCGCATCCGCGAGCTGCAGTTGCGCATTCGCGAGCTCGAGACCGCGCAGCGCGAGGCCGTCGCGGCCGAGTCGCAGGCGCGTGGCGCCGCGGAGGAATCGCGCGCTGAGGTCGCCAAGGCCACGCTGCTCGAAACGCGCATCAACGAATTGCAGACGGCACGCGCGCGCCTGCAGTCGGCCGTCAACGACGCCGAGCGCGCGTTCGCGGCGCAACCCACGCCTACGTGGATCGTCGACCTCGAATCGAAACTCGTGCACGTGGCCAGCGACTCTGCGGCGGAGCTGGTCGGGCAGGAAGCCGCGACCCTGCGCGGCAAGCCGCTGAGCGAATTGCTGCCGGGCGCCGGGTTCAGTGACGAGTCGGCGCAGGAGTCGATACTGCACTGGCA
>JBAVJR010000514.1:0-1568 GCA_049687855.1 Steroidobacteraceae bacterium
TCGTTGTAGGCACCGCGGTAGGCCCGGCCGATCGGCGTGCGTGCGGTGGCGACGATGACTGCTTCCCTGGACATGCGCACCTTCGGTCTTATATTGAAAGTCGCAATTGACCCTGCCGGCGGCGGAATGTCAACGTCGCCCGGCTGGCGGCTTGCCGCGGCGTGCCCCGTGTGCAAGCATCGCTTTCACTATCGAACTGATGCCGAGACCGGGGGACCGCACGTGGACACGAGCAGCCAGCAGCAGGTTTTCGAATTCTCTGATCGCTTCACTGCCGCGCTGAACCGGGGCGACCCGGCCGAGGTGCGCCAGTTCTACCAGCCGGACGCGACGTTCTGGCACAACTACGACGACGTCCACCAGACCGTGGCCGACAACATGAAGGTCCTGGAGTGGATGGTGCGCAAGGCACCGCACCGCAATTACCGCGTCGTGCGACGCGAGCTGATTCCCGGCGGCTGGATGCAGCAGCACGTCGTCGAGGCCACGCTCGCGAACGGCAGGGCAATGAAGCTGTTCGCCTGCTGCGTCATCACGCTGAAGGATGGACTGATCCATCGCATCGAGGAATACCTCGATCCCGCCCAGGCGGCCGTGCTGCGGGAAGTGAAGACGGCCTGAGCCGCCGTCTCAGCCGAGGCGCTCGACCACCATCGCGGCGCCAACGCCGGCGGCACCCGAACAGACCACCAGCCCGAGGCGCCCGTTCGACGCGTCCAGCACGTCGAGCAAGGTCGAGACCAGGATGGCCCCGGACGCACCCATCGGATGGCCGCGCGCGATGTGACCGCCGGCGACGTTCACCTTGCCGGGGTCCACCGGATAATCACGAAGGAACTTGGCGATCGTCACGGCGAAGGCTTCCATGAACTCGATGCGGTCCATGTCGGCAAGCGTCAGCCCGGTGCGCTCGAGCACCCTGGCCATGGCAGTGAAACCGGCCAGCAGCGAAGCGTGCGGATCGCCGCCGGATTCCGCATAGCCCAGGATCCGTGCGCGCGGCTTGTCCGCCGCTTTCGGTGCGCCACCGATCAGCGCCAGCCCGGCGCCGTCGCAGATCGGCGGCGCGTGGCCAATCGTGTGGCGGTGATCGATCGGGCCCTCGAGCGCATCCGCGTACTGGGCGGCCAGTGCCGCAAAGCTCGGTGCCATGGCGGCCAGTGATTCCGCGGTGGACTGCGGCCTTGCACACTCGTCGCGGCCGAGCCCGCCGAGCGGTATGCGCGAAGCCGTCAATGCCGGGTTCGCTTCCGCCGCGCCAGCACGCTGTTGCGATACGAGCGAGACCGCGTCGAGCTGCTCGCGGGAGACCCGCTCTGCTTCGGCGAGGCGATCGGCCGCAAGCACGACGGGGATGAAACGCGTGCGCTTCGGCAAGCTCGCGTCGGTGTAGTAGCTCGCGTTGTCACCGAGAAACGGCACACGCGACATCATCTCGACGCCGCCCGCGAGCGCCCGATCGAGATTCCCGGCAGCCACTTGCGAAGCAGCGTGACCGATGGCCGTGAGACCCGATACACAGTAGTTGTTCAAGGTGAAGGCATACGCGTCGTCCGCGACACCGGAAT
>JBAVJR010000515.1:0-1835 GCA_049687855.1 Steroidobacteraceae bacterium
GGGCCCGGTTGCGCGCAGTCGGCGGAGTGGCACCTGACGCACGGCGCCGTGCAGCTGCTGTGCGTGCCGCCCACCGGGCCGTTGCCGAACCACGTGGTCATCCACACGCTCGACGCCGAGTCGCGCCGCGCGACGCTCGCGGTCGCGGCCAGTCTGCTGCGACACGTCGCGGCCGAGGCCATCTACCTTGGCATACAGCCTGGCACCTCCGCCGAGACCGAGCGGGGGGCGCACATGCGTAACCTGCTGGACGCGCGTTCGGCCGCGCTCGCCGATCACGGCCTCGACATGCGGACCGAGCTGCGTCCGGGCTCCGTGGCGGAAGAGCTGGAGAAGGAACTCGCGGCGTACGAACGCAGCATGCTGGTGCTCGGCACGGCGAACCCGGGCGCCATCCATTGGGACTGGCTCAAGTCGCTGCTCGAAGGGACGCCCGAGCGTGCCGTGCTGATCGTCAACTCGGCGCGTGCTGAGCCGGCAGCGGACTCCTGAGATGGCCGCTTCCTGGTTCCGTCAGCCCAGCATCCTCCCGGGCTTCGGGCTGACGCTTGGGTTCACGACGTTCTTCCTGAGCGCCCTGGTGCTGCTGCCGCTTGCGGCGCTGATCTTCAAGACCACGTCGCTGACCTGGTCGGAGTTCCTCGACGTGGTGCTGGACGAGCGCGCGCTGGCTTCCTACCGGTTGAGCTTCGGCGCGGCCTTCATCGCAGCGGCTGTCAATGCGTTCTTCGGCTTCATCGTCGCCTGGTCGCTCGTGCGCTACGAGTTTCCGGGACGCCGCCTGGTCGATGCGCTGATCGACCTGCCCTTCGCGCTGCCCACGGCCGTGTCGGGCATCGCGCTCGCCACCGTCTTCGCGCCGACAGGCTGGCTCGGGGTGAGGTTGCAGGAGCTGTTCGGAATCCAGGTCGCCTACACGTGGCTCGGCGTCGTCGTCGCGCTGATCCTGATCGGCCTGCCGTTCGTCGTGCGCTCGGTGCAGCCGGCGCTGGTCGAAGCGCAGCGCGACCTCGAGGAAGCCGCCGAAACACTCGGCGCGAGTCCCTTCACGGTGTTCCGCCGCATCATTCTGCCAGCGGTGCTGCCCGCGCTCGTCACGGGCTTTACGATGGCGTTCGCGCGCGGCGTCGGCGAGTACGGGTCGGTGGTGTTCATTTCCGGCAACCTGCCGCTCAAGACCGAGATCACGCCGCTCCTGATCGTGATCAAGCTCGAGCAGTTCGATTACAACGGCGCCGCCGCGCTCGGCTTCGTGATGCTGCTCGTGTCCTTCCTGATGCTGCTCGCCATCAACCTGGTGCAGTCGTGGAGCCGGCGACGCTATGTCGGGACCGGGGACGGTGGTCGCAGGGTCGAGCGGCGCGCACGCCCCCGCAACCTGAAGGTCGGGGCCTGACGTGGCCGGCGCAGCTCCAAGGTTCGAAAAGCGGAGGTATGTGCCGCCAGGCGTGCGTGCCGGACGCATCGCCCTGATCGCGGTGGCCATCGGTTTCCTGGCGCTGCTGCTGCTGGCGCCGCTCGGTGCCGTGCTCGGGCAGGCGTTCGCGGAGGGCTGGCGCGTCTTCTTCGAAGCGTTCGACAACCCGGACACGCTCGCCGCGATCAAGCTCACGCTGCTCACGGCGGCGATCGTCGTGCCGGTCAACACGCTGTTCGGTATCGCGGCTGCCTGGGCGATCGCGAAGTTCGAGTCCAAGGGCAAGAGCCTGCTGATCACGCTGATCGACCTGCCGTTCGCCATTTCCCCGGTCATCGCGGGCCTGGTGTTCGTCATGCTGTTCGGCGCGCACGGCTGGTGGGGCCACTGGCTGCAGGACCGCGATATCCAGGTCATC
>JBAVJR010000516.1:0-2196 GCA_049687855.1 Steroidobacteraceae bacterium
CGGTAGAAGACGCCCGTCTTGCCCACGCCGCCCACGGCGAAGTTACCTTTGAAAACAATCGTATTGCGCTCTGTAACTGCAGGCGATCCCGGAAACTGGTCGAAGCCAGTCCCCGCCGGCACCTCGAGAATCGGTACCTGGAAGTACTCGAATCCGGCAACGTCGCCGAGCATGCTGACCGCAGTAGTCGGAACACCCCGCGGATTGGCGTAGACACCAGCGGATCCTGTTCGCGTGTCATCCACAGCGTTCTGCCAGACAGGCTGTGACATGCCGCGCGTGGCAAAAGTGCCGGACCCGGCATCGATGCGTGGCACCGACGGGAATTCGTTGAAGTGCGCGAGTTCCTTGCCGGGCCCATAGGTTGCATTGTTCGGCTGCGGCACCGTGCCGAGGCGCCTGAACACCGTGACGATCGGCCCAAACTCGTCGAGGTCGCGCACGTAGATGCCGTGTTCCGGCTGCCCCTGGCCACCGCGGCTGCGTGCGCGGAAGACCACCCGGCCACCGTCATTGACGGTCGGTTGGTTGTAACTGTTGAAAGGCTTGTCGGTGCCTGGAATCAGGTCACCGTTATTGGCTGCCGTGTACCACTCGTAGATCAGATCGCCGGCACCTGCGGACGGCGCGCCCGTGACGCACAACGTCGCCACCGCTGCGATCAGGATTCCATTCGCTTTCATGATGTTTCCCCTGTTGATCCAGACAGACCCTCCCTGAAAACCAACCCGGCCGACAGGAGCGACGCGATGGCCGCCAACTCGACCGGGACCCCTACTTCGGCGCTCGCTTGATCGCGCCGATCAGTGTTTCGGCCCAGTAAACATAGGCATCGTCCACGGCGATCGAGCCCCGCACGCCCGCGTCCGACAGCGGCGCGCCGAGAATCGTCGCGCTCGAGGTGCCGTCCTTGGCGATGCTGCCCAGGCCGAGAGGCGTCAACCAGAAAATACGGCCTGCGTCCTGGGCCAGGGCGTACCAGGCCTGGCCGCCCGTGATGCCTCCAATAGATGTGGCTTCGCCGCCTGCGACGGGAACCCTGGACACCCGCGCCGCGTCGCTTTCCGTGAAGTACGCATATCCAGCATCCACCGTAAGCGCCTCGGCAGCCTGCAGTGATCCCGCCACGGTCGCGACCGTCCCGCCCGCCGTCGGCACTCGGAGCAGGCTGTCGAGACCGAGTAACCAGTAGACCGATCCACCGCTCACTCGCAGGTCGAATGGCCTTCCATTCCCGGCACCCAGCAGCGTCGGAGCGCCTCCAGTGAGCGGTGCCTTTCGCACGGTCCCGAAGTCTTCCTCGACCCAGTAGACATGGGTACTGTCGACGCCGATGGACGTGACGTAGAAATTCGCCTGCGACACGAGGCTGGCCGCGCCGAGGCTCCGCGGCACACGCTTGATCCACCATCCCTCCGACACGTAGACATGCGTGCCGTCCACGGCGATAGGGCCGGGACCCGCGACGCCGGAAACCAGGGTGGTCATGCTGCCCGCGGCTGAGCGCCGATAGATGCCGCTGACGCTGGCGGGCAGAAAGTCGATCACGCCATCCGCGTAGATGAGATCGCCATTGCTGATCAGCGCGACAACTCGCGGCGATGCGGCGTTGGCGACCAGCGTCGCGATGGTTCCCCCGGACTTCGCTACCGCACGGATCGCCCCGCTCAACGCAGTACCGCTCGGTCGCTCGGTCCACGCGACGCGGGTCGTGTCGACGCTCACGCCGCCGGACAAGGGCAAACCGCTCGCGAGCGTAGTCATCGCGCCCCCCGCGAGCGGCACGCTGTGCAGGGCCGCCGCGTCCGTCCAGAAGACCGTCGTGCCGTCAGTGACGAGGGCGGTCGGGAAGTCCGGGGCCACCGCGATGTCGGTTCCAGCACTGCCGGTCTTCGGTACCTTGATGATGCGGTCGGATGGCGTTGCGTAACGGCGGGCGCCGAACACGATCTGGTCGCCGGTCAGCACGACGTTGGTAGCCATGTCGATGTAGATCCCGGTAAACGGGGTCTGCATCGTGTAACCGCAGGCGTCGTACGAGCAGCGGCGGACGTACCCGTAGTCGGGCGCGTTATCCTCGATCCAGTAAAGGTGAGTGTTGTCGGTTGCAAGCGAGGTGATGGACGTGAAGCCGTCCGCGGTGCGCACCTCCCATGCAGGACCCCCAGCAAGCGGTATGCGGTCGATCCTCCAGGC
>JBAVJR010000517.1:0-6367 GCA_049687855.1 Steroidobacteraceae bacterium
GGTGCTGCTCCTGCGGCGGCTCCGGCAGCGGGCGCGGCAGCGGCCAAGCCGGCAGCGGGCGCGGCGGCGGCCAAGCCGGCCGAGGCCAAGAAGGACGCCAAGAAGTAACGCGAACGCTCCGGCCGCAGCGCATGTGGCCAGGGAGAGCGGGCCGCCCTGCAAGGGGCGGCCCGGTTTTCGTTTTTTCCAGGCAGAACGATCATCATGGCCGGCACACCGTTGCAGATCGTGGTCGGGCTCGGCAATCCGGGGCCCGAACACCGGCTCACGCGCCACAACGCGGGATTCTGGTTCGTCGACGCGCTTGCCTACCGGCACGGCGTGCAGTTCCGTGCGCACGCACGCTACCAGGGCGAGATCGCCAAGGTGGTCGTCGACGGCACGGAGCTGGTGCTGCTGAAGCCGCAGACGTACATGAACCGCAGCGGTCTTTCGATCCGCGCGCTCATGGATTACATCAAGGCGCCCGTGTCGGCCGTGCTCGTCGTGCACGACGACCTCGACCTGCCCTGCGGCGTCGCGCGACTCAAGCTCGGCGGCGGTCACGGCGGCCACAACGGCCTGCGCGACACCATCACCCACTGCGGTGCCGAATTCTGGCGCCTGCGGCTCGGCATCGGCCATCCGGGCGACAAGTCGCAGGTCATCGATTACGTGCTGCAGCGTGCGCGGCTGGACGAGGAGAACGCCATCGTCGATGCAATCGACGCCGGACTCGACTCGCTCTCGCTGCTGCTGCGCGAAGGCGCCGTGAAGGCGATGAACCGCCTCCATACCAAAACGATCAGCGAGTAGCCACCAGACCATGGGCATCAAGTGCGGCATCGTCGGCCTCCCCAACGTGGGCAAGTCGACGCTCTTCAACGCGGTCACGCAGGCGCAGAACGCCGCGGCTGCGAACTATCCGTTCTGCACGATCGACCCGAACGTGGGCGTCGTGCCGGTGCCGGACCTGCGCCTCAAGGCGCTGGCCGACATCGTCAAGCCCGAGAAGATCCTGCCCACGACGGTCGAGTTCGTCGATATCGCCGGCCTCGTGGCGGGTGCGTCGAAAGGCGAAGGGCTCGGCAACAAGTTCCTCGCGCACATCCGTGAAACCGATGCCATCGCGCACGTGGTGCGCTGCTTTGTCAACGACGACATCGTGCACGTCGCGGGCCGCATCGACCCGCTCGGCGACATCGACGTCATCAACACCGAACTCGCGCTCGCCGACCTCGACACCGTCGAGCGTGCGCACCGCCGCGCCGAGAAGGACGCCAAGACGGGCGACAAGGACGCCGTGCGCCTGCGCGACCTCCTGAAGCGCATGCAGGAGCACCTCGATGCGGGCAAGCCGGCGCGCACGCTGCCGCTGGACCCGCTCTCGGAGCGTCCGCTGCTGCGCGACTGCCACCTGCTCACGCTCAAGCCGATGATGTACGTGGCCAACGTGGCCGAGGGCGGCTTCGGGAACAATCCGTACCTGGACGCGGTGCGCGAACGCGCTGCGACCGAAGGCGCGGACGTCGTGCCCGTGTGCGCCGCGATCGAAGCGGAGATCGCGCAGCTCGACGAAGGCGATCGCCTCGCGTTTCTCGAGGAACTCGGGCTGCACGAGCCGGGCCTCGACCGCGTCATCCGCGCGGCGTATCACCTGCTCGGACTGCTGACGTTCTTCACGGCGGGCGTAAAGGAAGTGCGAGCCTGGACGACGCACCTCGGTGCGCACGCACCGCAGGCGGCCGGCGAGATCCACACGGACTTCGAGAAGGGCTTCATCCGCGCCGAGGTGATCGCCTACAGCGACTTCATCTCCTGCAAGGGCGAGCAGGGCGCGAAAGAGGCCGGCAAGATGCGGCTCGAGGGCAAGGAGTACGTCGTGCGCGAGGGCGACGTCATGCACTTCCGCTTCAACGTCTAGTCCGGCTCGCTCGTCGCGGCCACCATGCCTTCAATCCGGCATGTCCTGTCGCGCTTGGAAAGGCAGGCACGCGCGCGCCAGGACATACCGGATCGCGCGCCATGGCTGCCGCGCGACCGGCCGCGCCTCAATGCGGCACGGCGTCCTTGACGACGTCCAGCGCGTCCATCAGGCCGAACTTCTTCTTTTTCTTCGGCTGCTCGGTCGGTGCCGTGACGTCAGTGGACGAGCCTTCGCCGCCCTCCGCGGAGCCGTCTTCCACCGCGTCGCCACCGCCCATCGCCGGCATGCCCAGCATCGTGAAGGCCACCGACTTCACGCGCACCTTGAGCGCCCAGTCGGGTTCCCAGGCGATCTTCGGGTCCGTCGGACGCGGCGGGTGCGCAAGGTTCAACTCCGTGCCGTACGCAATCATGCGCAGCATCCCGCCTGCTGCTTCCTCGCCATCACCGAAGATGCCCTTCGGTACGTCGCAACGGGTCGTCGTCGGTGGCAGCAGCACTTTCTCCTTCAGCCACTGGTCGACCGACTTGTTGGTCTGGTAGTCGACGAGACCAAAGCCGGAGTCGGGCAGTTCGCTCGACGTCCACAGCGTCATTTCGGCTCCTTCGCCGGACTCGTCGCCCTTGCCGCCCATGGCGGCGATGAAGTAGCCGCGTGCCGTGGGCAACGCCTGCCAGCTGAGCTGCGTCACGCCGTTCGCCTGCGCCTGCTGCAGGGCGATTGCCGGCATGATGTCCTGCGCCGGCGGCAGCGTGAACTTGAAGCTCTCAGGCACGCCCTGGCCGCTGAACGAATGCTCGCCCGCGAACGTTGCGCCGTCGGGCACGAGGCGGTTGTCGACGGGATTGGGCCAGACGGGACGTCCCGGTGCCGAGTGCGTGCCGCGTTGCGTGGCGCGCCGGCCCTTGAAGATGTCGCCGAACTCCTTGATCGTGCTCGTCTCGAAGTCCACGACCTTCGGCTGCCCCGGCCGGATGGTCGTTCCGCAGCCCCAGTAGAGCTTGATCTTGCCCTTGGGTTGCTCAGGCGGCTCCTCGATCGAATCATCCCCGCGGTCGGCGGGAACCGGCTTGGCCTGCGGCAGCACCTTGAGTTGCATTGTCGGCGCGAGCTTGGTGCCCGGCGGCACGGCCTGCAGGGCTTCGGCGAGGCTCGGGTTGCGGCTGGTGCGCAGCGTCACGTCGACGTAGCTGCCGCTGCCGCCCGCGCGCGTCAGGCCAAACTGGTTCCCCTTCTTTTTTCCGCCGAACAGTGCCGACATCGGCGTGTCGCCGCCGCCGCCGCCCATCATCATGCCGGCCATGCCGCCCATCCCGCCGGGCGATGCGAACGTGGCGATGTCGATCCAGCCCTGGGCGATCGGGGGCTTGTCGGGCGGGCGGACCGGTGCGGGCTGTTGCGCCCACGCGGCAGGCGTCAGCGCGGCGGATACGAGGGTGCCGGCCATCAGGAAACGCTGGAAGCTGGTCGAGGCGTGGTGCACGGCAGTCTCCTCCGGACGAATGACCCATTGCTCTGCGCCTAAGTTTCGCACGACTCCTCGCCGACAGCACGTGCGGAAAGCCATCCCCGACCTTGACGCGGGGCCTGACCCTCCGGACAATTCGCGGTCCCCAGCAGCCCGCATCCTGCCCGGCCGCATCCGAACCTCGTGGTGAGGTAGCTCAGACGGTTAGAGCGAGGGATTCATAACCCCTAGGTCGGGAGTTCGATTCTCCCCCTCACCACCAAACCCGTTTCTTCGGCCCTCAATACGCGCCGTCCCGCAGCGTCCGACGGCGGATGCTCAGGTCATCATGGCGGCTATCGGCTTCGACTGGCCTGCACGCTCAGTGCGACACGAAGCCCGGGCCTCGCCGTCCGTTTTGACACGGACTGCCCGCGCCGGGGTTTCTGCATCAGGGCGGCGCGATCCATCCGCCAGCGGATCGCTTGGATGCAGGCGGCTTGACCTTTCGTTTACCGACTTCGCCACAGTCGAGCACCTAACCCGGAGCGGAAGGCGAAGAGATCCCTTGCCCTGGCTGACCCTCTCATCCAGTGGTAACAGACGCATCGCAGCGAATGCAGCAGGTCGCGAGCTGGTGGTGCCGGTGCAGGCCCGCGATGCCGCCGAGGTCTGTTATGCGGTCAGCGCCGCCGCCTCTACTCCGAAGTCCTGATGTTTCGATGATGTTAGGATGGAAATCGACACAGCGGTTTTCGCTGCGTTTCTAAACTGGGGAACTCCATGCGTACCCATCCGATAGCCCTTGTCGCTCTTGGTCTCAGCGCTGTCTTGGGCTTCGGCTGTGCAAAGGAGGGCCCATCGCCGGTCGATGCAACGACAGCGTCGTCGGCCGCCACCGCCGAGGCAACGGCCTCAGCACCCGATGCGAAGCAGCACGTCAGTGCCTGCGACATGGTGACGCAGGCTGAGATGTCAGCGATTCTTGGCGGTGCGGTCACTGCTGCACCCGGCGGAAACCAAAGGCCACCTGCCTCGACCGAGTGCATCTACTCGTCGGTCGATGGCCCGGCCCCGATTGCCGAGCCGCAGTCGTATGCCGAGATGCAGGTGGTCGCGGGTCCGTATGCCGAGCTGCAAGTCGACTGGGGCGGCGGTGACCCACAGACCTTGGATACTGCTACCGGACTGGCCAAGGGGGCGGCGCCCACAGCTGTGGTCGATCCCCTGGCAGGTCTCGGCGACCGCGCGTACCAGGTGACAGCGGACCAGGTTTTTATCAGCATGAATGGCGACCTGATGATGATCCGCTTCGCGCGCGGGGCCGACGACGTCATTGCGAAGGCTCGGAAAATTTACGAGATCGCCCAAGCGAGAATGTGACCACAAGCCGCAGCAGCGATGGCCAACCTGGCCTGAGGAGTGACCCGCGACTGGCGACGACGGCGCGACGTCGATCCGGCGACTAGACGGGAATGGGTGCGGTTCCACATCGGTGTCATCCGGCGGGCAGGGCGGGCGGGCTGATCAGGGGCTCGTCGCTGATGCGCAACGCGTCCGCCGACCTCTCCGACTTCCTCGCAGCAGCCTGCGGCGGCAATCAGGGGCGTTTGCAGCGACAGTCCGCTGCTGTCGCTGATCCCCCGAACGTGAACCGTGAACGAACCTCGTCGCAGTTGCGCTGTGAGGCATCTCAGCACACTGCTGAGCGACTGCTCCAACGAGCGGTGTTACTGTCGCCGTTGCAACTGACATCCTCGTCCGTTACCGTCCGTCCATGGAAATCGCATCGAAACGACGGGTCACCAAGGTCGGCGCGTGGGCTGTGGTCGCCTTCGTGACCGTCGGCTTAGCCAGCCCCGCCGGAGCGGCGGCGACGAAGACCACAAATGAGCCGGTGGCGGTGACGGGCAAGGCCTGCTCGCCGAAGGGGGCTAAGGACCCTGGGACCGCGCTCGACTGCGTGGCGGTCGGCAAGGGCCTGCAGTGGCAGCCCAAGGGCAGCCGCGCCAACCCGCTGTTGATCGGTGAGGCGGGCGAGATCCAGATCTACGACGCTCCGCTGAACCGCTACCGTTTCAAGGTGCTCTCGGCGAAGACCGACGCCACCGCCGATGTGCCGCTTGATCCCGGCAAGAAGCCCGTTCCGGCGGACGTGCGCTTCGTGATGATCTCAGCCGAGCTCACGTTCCTGGGCGACGGCGCAGTCGGCGATCCTGCGGTGTACGGCTATTGGGAACTCGTCGATGCCAAGGACAAGGCATACGGCCTCTACGGCGACTCGGAGTGCGAGCAGTACGGGACGACGCCGTCGCCGCTGTCGCTGCGCAATGCCGCACTGAACGCGCCGAGCTCCGGCAACCTCTGCGGTGCCGTCGCGGTGGCGTCGATCGGTCCGACGTTACTGCTGCGGGTGCGCGGACTATCCGGCAAGGCGATCTGGTTCCGTCCGATCCCCTGATTCTGGTGGGGTGAACCGCCGCCGTACGGTGGTGGCGCTCAGCACCTGCCCGTCGTCGGGCATGGATATCGACGACGTTCTCGCGAACCTGGCTTGGCGGTCAATCCGCGACCGGCGACGACGGCGCGACATTGATCCGGCGATCCGGCGTCAAGGTTCCTGCTGTACGTGGCGCGCATCCTTTGGCTGGCTCGCCAGTTGCGCGAGGCCCGGGGGGCGGCACATGCTGCGTCAGCCAACACCGGCTAGTCATTGGGCAGACAAGTGAAACGACCAGATCAGGTCTGTGAGAGTTGCTGGCGCGTGAGCAGGGCATCGCCGGTTCCGGTGACCGAGATCGCCTGCCACCACAACAAGGTGCTTGCGACATGGCACGCGGATACGGATGAGTGGACATACCAGCACCGTGTCGCCCGCAAGCGTCCAACCCAGAAGCAGAGCGAGCAGCTGGCGCAGATGTTCGACCAGGCAAGTTCCGCGACCCGACGACGGGATGAGCCGTAACAACACGCATCGCACGGCAGTCCGATCTTGCCGCAGTCCCGGCAGCGCA
>JBAVJR010000518.1:0-2172 GCA_049687855.1 Steroidobacteraceae bacterium
GCGGCCGACATCGGCATCGACGGCGATGGCAATGCCGTAGCCACGCTCGAGCGGGCGCTCACCGAACGGTTCGGTATCCGCGTCGTGCGGGCCCAGGCGGATGCCGGGCTGATCCGTCATTACGACCCCGCCACGAAGGTGCTGACGCTCGACCGCGACCTGGCAGAGCCGACGCGCGCCTTTCAGCTCGCGACGCAGCTGGCCGACCTGCTTTTCAGCGGACTCTGCAACGACGTGCTGGCCACGGCCGGGCTCGAATCGGCGACCGCGCGCGACATTGCCCGCATCGGACTCCTGAATTACGCGGCCGGTGCGCTCGTGATGCCGTACCGGCGTTTCGCGGCGTCGGCCATGGAGCTGCGGCACGATATCGAGCAGCTGCAGCACCGCTACAATGCCAGCTTCGAGCAGGTGTCGCACCGCCTGAGCACGCTGCAGCGGCCGGGCGCGCGCGGCGTGCCGTTCTATTTCGTGCGCGTGGACCAGGCCGGCAACATCACCAAGCGGCACAGCTCGACGCGCTTTCAGTTCGCGCGTTTCGGCGGTGCCTGCCCGCTCTGGAACGTGCACGAAGCCTTCGGCCATCCAGGCCGCATCCTGGTGCAGGTCGCAGAGATGCCGGACGGCGTGCGCTACCTGTGCGTGGGGCGCAGCATCGTCAAGCGCTCAGGCAATTTCCTGCGCCCCAATCGGCAGTATGCGATCGGCATCGGCTGCGAAGTCGCCCATGCCGACAAGGTGGTTTACTCGGAGGGGCTCAGTCTCGACGGCGCGGCCGTGCCCGTTGGCGTCAGTTGCCGCATCTGCGAACGGCCCGACTGCCACCAGCGCGCGTTCCCGCCGCTCGGTCGCAAGCTCACCGTCCGGACGAACGAACGACGCATCGTGCCGTTCTCGATCGAGTGAGTCCGCGTTCGATCCGGCCTGTCCCGTCGCGAGCGGAACGGCTTGGCCGCTAGTGTTGCAGGTGTTCGATCCGGGGCCTTTCCCCGAGCTTGGAAAGGCAGACACGCGCTCGGGGAAAGGTCCCGGATCAATCGCTTGCACCGAGCGCGTGTCTGCCCTTCCAAGCTCGGAGGACGGTCCCGGAACGGTCGCTTGCAACTCGGCTCGCTTACGTGGCCGGACTGAGCACCCCAGCCTGCTGCAGGTAACCGACGATCGCCTCGGCCGATTGCTCGGACGTATTCTTCGTCGTGTCGATGTAGATTTCCGGGTTCTCGGGCGCTTCGTACGGCGAATCGATGCCGGTGAAGTTCTTGAGCTCGCCGCGGCGGGCTTTCTTGTACAGGCCCTTCACGTCGCGTGTTTCCGCGACCGCGAGCGGGGTATCGACGTGAACCTCGTGGAATTCGCCCGCCTGGAACAGCGCCCGCGCCATGCGACGCTCGGCCCGGAACGGTGAGATGAACGACACCAGCACGATCAGGCCGGAGTCGGCCATCAGCTTGCTGACCTCGGCGACGCGCCGGATGTTCTCGACACGGTCGGCATCGGTGAAACCGAGGTCACGGTTCAACCCGTGGCGCACGTTGTCGCCGTCCAGCAGGTAGGTGTGCTTGCCGAGGGCCAGCAGACGCTTCTCGACCATGTTGGCGATCGTCGACTTGCCGGCGCCCGACAGGCCGGTCAGCCACAGCACCGCGGGCTGCTGGCCCTTGAGCGCCGCGCGTGACTTCCTGTTCACGTCGAGCGCCTGCCAGTGGATGTTCTGCGAACGCCGCAGGGCAAAGTGGATCATCCCCGCGCCGACCGTGGCATTGGAGAGACGGTCGATCAGGATGAACGAGCCGGTCTCGTGGCACTGCTGGTACGGGTCGAAGGCGATCGGCTGGTCGAGCGACACGTTGCAGACGCCGATCTCGTTCAACTCGAGCTTCTTCGCCGCGAGGTGCTCGAGCGTGTTGACGTTCACCTTGTACTTCGGCTCCGTGATCGTCGCGGCGACCTGCTTGGTGCCGATCTTGAGCCAGTACGGACGCCCGGGCAGCATCGGTTCGTCGGACATCCAGACGACAGACGCCTCGAACTGATCGGCGACGCCTGGCAGGTCGTCCGGCCGGGCGATGACGTCGCCGCGACTGATGTCGATCTCGTCGGCGAGCGTGAGGGTGATCGCCTGGCCGGCGATCGCGTGGTCGAGATCGCCGTCCATGGTGACGATGCGCGTGA
>JBAVJR010000519.1:0-6211 GCA_049687855.1 Steroidobacteraceae bacterium
CGACGCCGCTTTCCTTCTGGAATTCGTTCGCGAGGTAATCGATGACCTTCTTGTCGAAATCCTCGCCGCCGAGGAACGTGTCGCCGTTGGTGGCGAGCACTTCGAACTGGCGCTCGCCGTCGACGTCCGCGAACTCGATGATCGAGACGTCGAAGGTGCCGCCGCCGAGGTCGTACACGGCGACCTTGCGGTCACCGCCCGACTTGTCGAGGCCATAGGCCAGGGCGGCCGCCGTCGGCTCGTTGATGATGCGCTTGACGGTGAGGCCCGCGATGCGGCCGGCGTCCTTGGTCGCCTGGCGCTGCTGGTCGTTGAAATACGCGGGCACCGTGATCACGGCTTCCGTGACCGGCTCGCCGAGGTAGTCCTCGGCCGTCTTCTTCATCTTCATGAGCACGCGCGCCGAGATGTCCGGCGGCGCCATCTTCTTGCCGTGGACTTCGACCCACGCGTCGCCGTTGTCGGCCTTGACGATGTGGTACGGGACCATGCCAACGTCCTTCTGCACGACCGAGTCTTCGTACTTGCGGCCGATCAGGCGCTTGATCGCGTAGAGCGTGTTGTGGGGATTGGTCACGGCCTGGCGCTTGGCCGACTGGCCGACCAGGACCTCGTCGTCCTTGGTGAAGGCGACGATGGAAGGCGTGGTGCGGTCACCCTCGCTGTTCTCGATCACGCGGGGCTTGCCGCCGTCCATGATCGCGACGCAGGAGTTGGTGGTGCCGAGGTCGATGCCGATGACTTTTGCCATGGTGGTGCAAGCTCCGGGGAAAACCGTGAAATGTCGTTGCCGGCTAGTTGGGGGCCGCTCGGCCGGGATTCAAGAACGGGATACGTCTAGTTGGCCGGGTCCGGGCCGCGGGCGATGACGACACGGGCCGGCCGGAGCAGGCGTCCGTTGAGCGTAAAGCCCTTCTGGATGACGGCCAGGACGCTGCCGACCGGGTGGTCCGCCGTGGGCTGGGCCATGATCGCCTCGTGGAACTCGGGGTTGAAGCTCTGGCCGACGGGGTCCATGACGGCGATGCCCGCCCTTTCGAACGCCTTGTCGACCATCCGCAGGGTGGCTTGCGCTCCCTCGACGAACTTGGCGGCTTCCGGGGCCGCACCGGCCGCCGCGAGCCCGAGTTCAAGGGTGTCGCGGACCTCGATCATGTCGGCGGCAAAGCGCTCGACCGCGAACCGGTGCGCCGACTCCACGTCGCGCTGTGCCCGCTTGCGGACGTTCTCCATCTCGGCCAGGGCCCGCAGCTGGGCCTCGCGGGCCTCCTGCAACTGAGCCCGCGCAACGGCCAGTTCCGCATCCGCCGCGGCAACCGTGTCCGGAGTGTCCTGCCCAGAGGCCGCGGCCGCCGGATCGTGTTCGGGATTCGTGCTCATTTGACCTGCCTGCAAGCAATGGACGCCGGCCCACGGGACCCGGGAAAGGCCCGCGGCACGGCCGCTCGCCCGCTAGATCGGGCCTACCGGCGGGAATTCAAGGCGGAGCCCAGTAATCGGGCAGTGACGTCGACGATGGGGATGACCCGGTCGTAGGCCATGCGGGTCGGCCCGATGACGCCCAGGACCCCGACGGTCTCGTTGTCGAGCGCATACGGGGCGGTCACCAGGCTGCAGTTGTCGAGGATCTGGTACCCCGATTCCTGGCCGATGAAGATCTGGACACCCTCGGCTCCGAGGCTCTGGTCGAGCAGGTGCAGGATGTCGCGCTGCGACGTGAACGCATCGAACAGCCGGCGCAGCTTTTCGACGTTCGAGAGCTCGGCGAACTCCATCAGGTTGGTCTCGCCCGCCAGCACGTACTCGGGCCCGCTCTGCTGGTTGCCCTCGCCCACCGCCTGCTGTGCCACGTGGATCGCGTCGCGCATCAGCTGGTTCAGCGTTTCACCGGCCTGCGTCAGCTCCGCCACGATGTCCAGGCGGATCTGGGCGAGCTCCTTGCCGACGAACTGCTGGTTGAGGAAGTTCGCGGCGCGGCGCAGCTCCTCGGCCGAGTAATAGCGTTCGAGGTGGACGACGCGGTTCTGCACGTCACGGCCGTTGATCACCATCACGGCAAGCACGCGGTTTTCGGAGAGCGGCAGGAATTCGATCTGGCTCAGCGACTGGTGGGGCTGGCGCGGGATCGTCACCACGCCGGCCAGGTGCGTCAGCGAGGACAGCATCTGCGAGGCGACCGCAACGAGTGCCTTGGGGTCGCGGTCCTCTTCCTGTTCGAGCCGCTGGCTCAGCTCGTGCAGCATGTGCGAGTCGTCGGGGCGCTGGCGCTGGCGCAACAACGTGTCGACGAAGAAGCGGTAACCCTTGTCGGTGGGCACGCGACCGGCCGAGGTGTGCGGCGACGCGACGAAGCCGTATTCCTCGAGATCCGCCATGACGTTGCGGACCGTGGCAGCGCTGAGGTTGAGCCCCGAATCACGGGAGAGGTTGCGCGAACCGACGGGTTGTCCTTCGCGGATATAGCTCTCGACCAGGACCCGCAGCAGGTGCTGCGCGCGTTCAGTCAGGGGATCGTCAGGTATTTCGTGCATGGCCACCGCAAACCTAGCGTGTGCTTTTCCGCCAAGTCAAGCAACGCATTTGCGCCGTCGGGACCATGGAATCGCGCTGGCCGGTCCGCTCGGCCGCGTGCTAAAAGGCAGGCACCTTATGGATACCCGCCCATCCGGCAGAACCTGCGTCGCCCTCGCCGGCCGCCCGGTCGACCCGCGCGTCGGTGAAGCCATGCAGACGCTTGCGCACCACCTGCTCGGCAAGGGCTACACCGTGCGCGTCGTTGCGGACGAGGCGCTGGTGCTGGACGGCGACGGCGTCCACACGGTGCTCGAACCCGATCTCGCGCTCGACGCCGCACTGATCGTCGCCGTCGGCGGCGACGGCACGATGCTGCATGCCGCACGCATGGCGGCCGTGGCCGACGTCCCGGTGCTGGGCGTCAACCGCGGCAGGCTCGGGTTCCTGGCCGACGTCGGGCCCGAACAGATGCTCCAGAGCGTCGACGATGCGCTCGGCGGCCGCTGCCGGGCCGAGCGGCGCATGCTGCTCGCGGCGCACGTCCTGGCCGACGGCCAGCCCAGCGCTGCGCTCGCCTTGAACGACGTCGTCGTGGCGAAGCGCGAGACCGGGCGCATGGTTGACGTCCGCACGTGGGTCAATGGCGCCTACGTGAATACTCACGTGGGCGACGGTTTCATCATCGCCACGCCCACGGGGTCGACGGCCTACGCGTTGTCGTGCGGCGGTCCGATCGTGCATCCCAGCCTCGACGCCGTCGTCCTCGTTCCGGTATGCCCGCACACCCTGTCCGACCGTCCCATCGTCGTGCCGGCCGGCAGCGTCATCGAAATCGAACTGGCCGACCGCTTCGAATCGCGCGCCCAGGTCGTCTGCGACGGCATCGTGCTCTGCGATCTCGACCCGGGCGTACGCCTGCGCATCGAGCGCGCCAAGGTCACCGCCACGCTGCTGCATCCGCCGGGACACGACTACTACCGTATCCTGCGCTCCAAGCTGCACTGGGGCCGCGGCACGCGCGACGGGCAGCCGCCTGGCGCCTGAACCCCCGGCCCCATCTGAATGCTGACGCACCTGCAGATCCGCGATTTCGCCATCGTCGAGGCCGTCGAACTCGAGTTCGGCCGCGGCTTCACCGTGCTCACGGGCGAAACCGGCGCGGGCAAGTCGATCCTGATCGACGCGCTGCTGCTGGCTGTCGGCGGCCGGGCGGACAGCGGATCGGTGCGGCACGGAGCGGAGCGGGCGGAGGTCAGTGCGACGTTCGCGCTGAACGGCAACGCGGCGGCGCTGGCCTGGCTCGACGAGCAGTCGATCGAACACGAAGGCGAATGCCAGTTGCGACGGGTCATCGGCGCCGATGGTCGCGGCCGCGCCTACCTGAACGGGCAGTCGGTGCCGGTGCAATCGCTGCGGACACTCGGCGAATTGCTGGTCGACGTGCATGGGCAACTGGAATTCCAGTCGCTGTCGCGACGCGGTTACCAGCGTGAAACGCTGGACGGCAGCGGCCAGCTCGCCGCACGGAACGCGGCCGTGCGCACCGCACATGCAGCCTGGCAGGCACTCGACGAACAGCGCGCCTCCTTCGAACAGCTCGTGCGCGAGCGCGAAGCGCGGCTCGACCTGCTGCGACATTTCGTCACCGAACTGCAGGCGCTCGATCCCAGGCCGGGCGAAGCCTCGGCAGTGATCGAAGAGCGCAAGCGGATCTCGGGCCTGGGACGCCTGGCGGAGGGCGCCGCACAGGTCGAAGCGCTGCTCGCCGGCGACGACGGTGGCGTCACCTCGGCGCTCGCGCGCTCGCAAGGTGTCCTGCGACAGCTCGTCGGCCTCGACGCGGCGCTCGAGCCGGTGGCGACGCAGCTCGAGGAAGCGACGATTGCCGCGCGCGAAGCGCTTTCGAGCCTGCGCCGTTACTCCGCTGGGCTCGAGGCCGATCCTGCCCGACAGGAATGGATCGAAGCGCGACTGGCGGCACTCGAAAGCGTCGCACGCAAGCACCGCATCGAAACGAGCGAGTTGCCTGCCCTGCAGGCGACGCTCGCAGCAGAACTGGCCGGGCTCGAAGCCGGCGCGCTGAGCGAAGCGGAACTGCAGCAACGACTCGCGGCGGCTCGTGAGTGCTACCTCGCCGCCACCAAGCTACTTACCCAGGGCCGGCAGCAGGCGGCGGCGGCCCTGGACCGCAAGGTCACTGGGCTCATGCAGGCGCTCGGCATGCCAGGCGGCGTGTTCGCCACGCGGGTCGAACCGCAGGATCCGCCGGTGTTCTCGGCGCACGGCAACGACGAAATCGAGTTCCTCGTCAGCGCCAACCCGGGGCAGCCACCGCGTCCACTGGCAAGAGTAGCCTCGGGCGGCGAACTCTCGCGGATCAGCTTAGGCCTGCAGGTGGCAGCCGTCGAAGCCGCACACCTGCCCTGCCTGGTCTTCGACGAAGTCGATGCCGGAGTCGGTGGCGCCGTGGCCGAGATGGTCGGGCGCCAGTTGCACGCGCTGGCCAGCAAGGGCCAGGTGCTGTGCGTAACGCACCTGCCACAGGTCGCGTCGCAGTCGGATCATCAGTTGCGCGTGTCCAAGCACGTCACGGACGGCAAGACGCGCACGCGGATCGAAGTCCTGGACGAGGCGGCCCGCGTCGAGGAACTGGCCCGCATGCTCGGTGGCGCCACCATCACGGACCGCACCCGCGAGCACGCGCGCGAAATGCTGGCCGCGGCGCGTCAGCCAGCAGCTGCAACGCGGGCCGGCGCTCCGCTCGAGGCCGGGCGCGCTACGGGCGCTTCAGGCGGTAAGGACAAGCCTCGCGCACGCAGTGGCCGTGCAGGGTGAGCGAGTGATCGGTGATCTCGAAGCCGAGGCGCCCGGCGATCGCCCGCTGCCGCTCCTCGATATCTTCGTCTGAGAACTCTTCGACGTGGCCGCAGTCTATGCACACGATGTGATCGTGATGCATGCCCTCGTTGAGTTCGAAGACCGCGGTGCCGCCCTCGAAATGGTGGCGCGTCACCAGGCCGGCGGACTCGAATTGAGTCAGCACCCGGTAGACGGTGGCGAGGCCGATATCCTCGTTGAGCTCGAGCAGGCGTCGGTAGACGTCTTCCGCGCTCATGTGCCGCACGGTCGCACTGGCGAGGATCTCGAGAATCTTCAGGCGCGGCGCGGTGATCTTCAGGCCAGCGCGACGCAGTTGCGAAGGTTCCACTGATTTGTTCCTCGCGAGCCGGGTGCTGCGCCGAAGCGCGGTTGGGTTATGATCGCGCCGCATTATCTCCGGGCCGGCCCGGTAACTCCAGACAGCAGAAGCCATTACGCATGACCGAGATTTCCCGAGCCGCCCTTGCCCTGGTCCTTGGCGTTCTGCTCGGTGCGACCGGATGCGTCTATCGGCCGACCATCCAGCAGGGCAACCTGCTCAAGTCCGAAGACGTCGACCAGGTGACGGTGGGCATGACCCGCAGCCAGGTGCGCTACCTGCTCGGCACCCCGATGGTGGCCGATCCGTTCGACCCGCAGCGTTGGGACTATATCTACACCCTCCAGCGCGGACGGGAAAGGCACCGGGATCGCGCGCATTACATCGTGCACTTCGAAGGCGACAAGGTCAGCCGCATCGAGAAGCCCGGCCGGCCTGTGCTGCCGCAGGGCAACGAGCAGTTGCAGAAGACGCCGGCCGAGGGCCAGACCCCTGCCC
>JBAVJR010000520.1:0-12300 GCA_049687855.1 Steroidobacteraceae bacterium
ACCTCATACCGCACACGCTGGCGGTCACGACGCTGGGAGAGTTGCGGGCCGGCAGCCGTGTGAATCTCGAGGTCGACATCATTGCGCGCTATGTCGAGCGGATGATGCATCCCGACCTGGCCTGAGCCGGGTGCCGGTCGTTCCGCCTTCCGGCCCCGCCCCCTGCTAAACTGCGCGCCGCGAAGGCAAATCTGGCGCCGTCGTTGTCTGGTAAAAATCGCGAAAATTCAACGACCTAGGTTCTTTTTATCATGAATGTTCTGAACACGATCGACGAGATCCTGGACGACCTCCGGCAGGGCCGGATGGTCGTGATCATGGACGACGAGGATCGTGAGAACGAGGGCGACCTCGTGATGGCCGCGACGAAGGTGCGTCCGGAAGACGTCAACTTCATGGCCCGGTACGGTCGCGGCCTGATCTGCCTCACGCTGACACGCGACCGTTGCCGCCAGTTGCGCCTGCCGTTGATGGTCAGCGAAACCGACGGAGACCAGCGCACCAACTTCACCTTGTCCATCGAGGCCGCCGAAGGCGTCACGACCGGCATCTCGGCTTACGACCGCGCGCACACGATCCAGGCGGCGGTCGCTGCGAACGCCCGTTCCGAAGACCTGCGGCAACCTGGCCACATCTTTCCGCTCATGGCGCAGCCTGGCGGCGTGCTGACGCGTGCCGGTCACACCGAAGCGGGTTGCGACCTGGCGCGCCTGGCGGGCGCCGAACCGGCTGCCGTGATCGTCGAGATCCTGAACGACGACGGCACGATGGCGCGCCGGCCGGACCTCGAGAAGTTCGCGCGGGAGCACAAGCTCAAGATCGGCACGATCGCCGACCTGATCCGCTACCGGCTGGAGAAAGAACGTTCGGTCGAGCGCATCGCTGAGCGCCAGATCGCGACCGAGTTCGGCCCGTTCCGCCTGGTCTGCTACGAAGACCACGTGAACGTCACCGTTCACCTCGCGCTGGTCCTCGGCAACCCGGAATCGGAGCAGGCGCCACTGGTGCGCGTGCACCTCAAGGACACCGTGCGCGACCTGGTCGGCGCGATCGAAGAGGGGCATAGCTGGTCGCTGCGCGGCGCCATCGGGCGCGTGGCACGCGAAGGCTCCGGCATCGTCGTGCTGCTGCGTCCGCACGAGAGCCCACTCGAGATCGCCGAGGCCGTACGGTCGAGCCATTCCGCGGCGTCGACGGCGAGCGCGGCGCGCGGTGCGCGGGTGCTGCGCACCTACGGCATCGGGGCGCAGATTCTCCGCGATCTCGGCGTGCGCAGAATGCGCGTGCTGAGCGCACCGAAGCAGATGCATGGCCTTGCGGCGTTCGGCCTCGAAGTCGCCGAATACGTGGATTGAGGAGCAGACCCGAGATGGACAATATCCGCACCTTGCATGGCGACGTCATCGCGCGTGACCTGCGCATCGCCATCATCGCCTCGCGTTTCAACGACGCGATCGTCGAGAACCTCGTGCGCGGTGCAGTAGACGCGCTGCTGCGCCACGGTGCCAGCGAAAAGCAGATCGAAATCATCCGCGTACCGGGCGCTTACGATCTGCCCTTCGTCGCGCGGCGCGTCGCGGCGTCGAAGCGCTGTGACGCCATCGTCGCCCTGGGCGCGGTGATCCGCGGCGCCACGCCGCACTTCGATTACGTCTGCAGCCAGTGTGCCTCGGGTCTCGCGCGCGCAGCGGACGATACGGGCGTGCCGATCGCGTTCGGTGTCCTGACAACTGACACCATCGAGCAGGCCGTGGAACGAGCCGGCACCAAGGCGGGCAACAAGGGCGCGGACGCGGCCCTCGTGGCGCTCGAGCTGGCCAACCTGATGCGCCGGCTGGACGTCTGAGAATGACGCGACCCCGCGGCGACCGTTCCGGACGCGCGCGCAGCCTGTCGCGCCGTCTGGCGCTGCAGGCGCTCTACCAGTGGCAGATGACCGGTCAGTCGTTTCCCGAGCTGCGCAACCAGTACGCGTCCGACGAAGGTTACGCCGAGGTCGACCCGGAATACTTCCAGCAACTGCTGCAGGGCGTGGTCGAGGGTTCCGAGGCACTCGACGCGATGATCGGGGTGTGGCTCGATCGGCCGGTGGCGCAGCTTGACCCGGTCGAGCACGCGGTGCTGCTGCTCGGCGTCGAAGAACTCCGCGTGCACGTCGACGTGCCCTACAAGGTGGTGCTGAACGAGTGCGTCGAACTCGCGAAGAAGTTCGGCGCGACGGACGGCCACAAGTTCATCAACGCAGTCCTCGATCGTGCAGCGCGCCAGTTGCGCGCGACCGAGCAGCAGGCCACGGCGCGACGCTCGCCGGGCAAGTGACCATGCCTTCCGCGCCCCGGAGCACCCGTGCCCCTCGGTGAGTTCGACGTCATCGCGCGCTACTTCTCGCGCAGTTCGCCTCGCAGCGACGTGCTGCTTGGCGTCGGTGACGACGCCGCATTGCTGGCGCCGCCGCCGGGCCAGGCCCTGGTCGCCGCGACGGATACGCTCGTCGAAGGGCGGCATTTCCTTCCCGGCACGCCCGCCAACGCGATCGGGCACCAGGCGCTGGCCGTGAACCTGAGCGACCTGGCCGCCATGGGCGCCGAACCAGCATGGGCGTTGCTCTCACTGTCGATGCCGCGCCCCGAGGAGCGCTGGCTCGCTGACTTCGCGGATGGCTTGTATGCGCTGGCAGAGCGCCACGGCGTTGCGCTCGTCGGGGGCGATACGGTCTCGGGCCCGCTCGTCATCACGATCGAAGTGCTGGGATTCGTGCCGCCTGCTGCGGCACTGCTGCGTGCGGGAGCGCGCGCGGGCGATCTCATCGTCGTCTCCGGCGCGCCCGGCGTGGCCGCGGCCGGGCTCGAGGAACTGGAATCCGGCCGCGCCACGTTCGAGTCGAGGGATGCGCGCGTGCGCCGCTTCCTGCGCGCCGAACCGCGGCTGGCCCTGGGGCGCGCACTGCGTGGACTTGCCACGGCCGCGATGGACGTCTCCGACGGTCTGCTCGGCGATCTCGGCAAGCTTGCGCGCTCGAGCGGCTTGGGCGCGTGCGTCGATCTCGAGCGTCTGCCGGTAGCGCCCGAACTCGCGGCTTATACCGCGGCCGAACAGGAGCGACTGATACTGCACGGCGGTGACGATTACGAGCTGCTGTTCACGCTGCCCGCCGGTCACTTCGGGCACCTCGCGAATCTCGCCGCGGCCGGCGGCTGCAGCCTGCGGTGCATCGGCTCGATGGCGCAGGGCGAGGGCGTCGAGTGCCGTCGCGACGGCGCGCGAGTGAATGTCGCCGGGAAAGGCTATGACCACTTCGCCACCTGAGTCCGCCCACAAGCAAGACCGCACCCCGGTCCCGGCCGCGTTGCTGCGCGATCCTGTCCACCTGCTGGCGCTGGGGTTCGGCTCCGGTCTCGCGCCGGTGGCGCCTGGCACGTTCGGCTCGATCGTCGGCCTGCTGTTCGGCCTGGCGGTCGCGCCTTTCGGCTTCTGGCCCGCCCTGGCGGTGACGATTGTCGTAACCATCGCGGGGATCTGGATCTGCGGCGAAAGCGCGCGGAAGCTGGGCGTGCACGACCATCCGGCCATCGTCTGGGACGAGGTGGCTGGAATGATGCTTACCCTGCTGGCAGCGCCGCCCACCTGGTGGGGGACGGCGCTGGCGTTCGGGCTGTTCCGGCTGTTCGACGTGTGGAAACCCTGGCCGATCCGGGAGGTCGATCACGGAATGCGCGGGGGGCTGGGAATTATGCTCGACGACGTGATGGCAGCCCTCATGGCCGCCGCCCTGCTGTTGGTCATCAAGAAGTACACGTGACGAAAGCCAATCCCGCTGATCGACCCGAGGCGCCGTCGCCCGTGCATCCGCACGTCCAGACGCAGACGCTGGCGATGCAATCGCTGTCGGGCACGCCTGACCGGATCGGCAAGTACTACGTCGTGCACGAGGTGGGCCGCGGCAGCACGGGCACCGTCTACCTGTCGCACGACCCGTTCTACGGGCGCGACGTGGCGATCAAGCTCTACCACGCCACGATCGGCGACGACGCCGAGAGCCGCAACGCCCGCCGCATGTTCATGGGCGAAGCGAAGATGGTCGGCAAGCTGCAGCACCCGAACATCGTGCCGATCTTCGACGCGGGCGAGGAGGACGGCCGCCGCTACGTCGTCACCGAGCACGTGCACGGCGCACGGACTCTGAGCGCGTACTGCCGCCCCAGCAGCCTGCTGCCGATCGACCAGGTCGTCTCCATCATGTACAAGTGCGCGAAGGCGCTGCATTACGCGCATTCGCGCGGCGTGGTCCATCGTGACATCAAGCCGTCGAACATCCTGCTGACGCAGGAAGGTGATGTGCGCATCGTCGATTTCGGCATCGCCCTGGTCGCGGACTCCGACGTCTCGCGGCTCGAGGGCGTCGCGGGCAGTCCGGCTTACATGTCGCCGGAGCAGGTGCAGGGTCTCGAGCTCGACGCGCGCTCCGACCTGTATTCGCTCGGCGCCGTCATGTACGAAATGCTGTGCGGGCAGCGGCCGTTCCGTGCCGGCGCACTCGGCAAGCTGTTGCGCCAGGTGGTGCAGTCGGAAGCCGAGTCGCTGCGGCGCATCCGCCCCGACATCCCCGAGGAACTCGAGGAAGTCGTCAAGCGCGCGCTGCAGAAGGAACCCAACAACCGCTACCGCACGGGCACCGAGTTCGCAGCCGAACTCACGCGCGTGCACCAGAAGCTGCGGGCGTCGCAGGTCGAGATCGATGACGAAGAGCGTTTTGCAGTCATGCGCAAGCTGCGCTTCTTCCACGATTTCTCGCACGCCGAGATCCGCGAAGTGATGCGCGCGGGCGTCTGGACCGAATGCCAGCCGGGGGAACTGGTGCTGCGCCCCGACGACACCGACGACCGGTTCTACATCGTGGTTTCGGGAGCCGTGCGCCTGAGTCGCGCGGGCGACACCATCGGTCGTGTTCCGGCGGGCGGCTGTTTCGGCGAGGCTGGCTATGCCGAGGGCTCGAGCCGTGACGCGGTCGTCGAGGCCGAGAGTGCCGTGACCATGTTGAAGGTGACGGCGACGCTGCTCGAGCAGGCGTCGCTCTCCTGCCAGCTGCGCTTCCACAAGGTGTTCGTGCGGGAGCTGATCGGGCGGCTGCAGCGCGGGAAGAAGCGGGCAAAGGACGAGGGGCGGACCAGGGGTCAGTCGGAAGTCTAGCGCGGGCCAGCGGTTACGCCGCCGCCCCAGTCAGCGCCTGGGCGCTCCCTCGACTTCCTTGTCCTTCTCGATCAGCGCATACGCGCTGTGATTGTGGATCGACTCGAAGTTCTCGGCTTCGACCACATACGCCAGCACGCGCTCTTCACCGTTCAGCCGCACGGCCACGTCACGCACGATGTCCTCGACGAATTTCGGGTTGTCGTAGGCCCGCTCGGTCACGTACTTCTCGTCCGGGCGCTTCAGGATGCCGAACACTTCGCACGACGCTTCCTGCTCGGCGATGTCGATCAGTTCCTCGATCCACACGTGCTCGCGCACGCGCGCCTTGATCGTGATGTGCGAACGCTGGTTGTGCGCGCCGTAGTCCGAGATGCGCTTGGAGCACGGGCACAGGCTCGTCGCCGCGACGACTACGCGAATCCACATCTGCTCGACGCCGCCGTGGATCTCGCCGATCAGGCTGGCATCGTACTTGACGACGCTCTCCACCTTGGTGACCGGCGCCTTTTTCATGACGAAGTAGGGGAACGACATCTCGATGTGGCCGGAAGTCGCATCGAGGCGCTCGGTCATTTCGGTGAGCATGGCGCGGAACGAGTCGACCGAGATCTCCCGCTCGTGCAGGTGCAGGATCTCGACGAACCGCGACATGTGCGTGCCCTTGAAGTTGTGGGGCAGGGCGACGTACATGTTGAAGTTGGCGACCGTGTGCTGGTCTCCGCCCGAACGGTCGCGCACACGGACGGGATGGTAGACGTCCTTGATGCCGACCTTGTTGATCGGGATCTGGCGCGAGTCGGCCCGCCCCTGGACGTCTTCGATGGGCGTCACGCTGGCGCTGTCGCGCGTTTGCCCGAGCGTTGGGGAAGAACGGCTCATGTCGGGGTCCGGTCGGCGGGTGCTGTCATCCATTCGGATCGGGGCGGAGCGTGGATTCCCGCCGGGTCTGGCGAGTATACGAGACTCTGTCCGGGCTTGCCGCGCAGCGGGACTCAGGATCCGCGGCTCAGGAGGCCCGACTGGCGACGAGCGGGCGGGAAGGGCGGTGGTCCGCCCAGATCCGCTGGACCTGCTTTTCGAGTCCCGCCGCGTCGATTCCGGCCATCACGAGACAATCCTCGCGCGAGCCGTGTTCGATGAACCGGTCCGGGATGCCGACGTGGTGAACCTGGGCCTCGAGCCCGTGGGCGGCAAGGCACTCGCTGACGGCACTGCCCGCACCGCCGGCGACCACGTTCTCCTCGAGCGTGACGATGCACGAATGCGTCGCCGCCAACCGGCAGACCGTGTCCTCGTCGAGTGGCTTCACGAACCGCATGTTGACCAGCGTCGCGTCGAGCCTCTCCGCCAGCGCGACGCACGGTGCCACCATCGTGCCGAACGCGAGCAGCAGCAGGCCCGACCGGCCTTCGCGGCGAACCTCGGCGCGACCGACTGGCAGCGCGGTCATTTCCGCCGCGAGGGGAGCGCCCGGGCCGGATCCGCGCGGATAGCGCACGGCGGTCGGTCCGTCGACCGTGACCGCGGTGTAGAGCATCTGCCGACATTCGTTCTCGTCGGCCGGCGCCATCACGACCATGTTCGGGATGCAGCGCAGGAATGACAGGTCGAACGCGCCCTGGTGCGTGGCGCCGTCACCTCCCACCAGTCCGCCGCGGTCGATCGCGAAAATCACCGGCAGTTCCTGCAACGCGACGTCGTGAATCAACTGGTCGTAGGCACGCTGCAGGAACGTCGAATAGATGGCGACCACCGGCCGCAGTCCTTCGCAGGCCATGCCGGCCGCGAGCGTGACGGCGTGCTGTTCGGCGATGGCGACGTCGAAGTAGCGGTCGGGGAAGCGCTTCGAGTACTCGACCAGTCCCGAGCCTTCGCGCATGGCGGGCGTGATGCCGACGATGCGCGGATCGCGTTCGGCCATGTCGCAGAGCCACTGCCCGAACACCTGCGAGTACACGGGGCCCGTCGTCTTTTCCTTGAAGATGGTGCCGGCCTCCGGGTCGAACGGACCCGGGCCGTGCCACTTGATCGGATCCGCTTCCGCGGGCGCGTAGCCTTTGCCCTTGCGCGTCACGACATGCAGGATCTGCGGGCCTTCGAGGTCGCGCAGGTTGGTGAGCGTCTTCACCAGCATGTCGAGATCGTGGCCGTCGATCGGGCCGAAGTAGTTGAAGCCCATCTCCTCGAACAACGTGCCGGGCAGCACCATGCCCTTGAAGTGTTCTTCCGAGCGGCGCGCGAGTTCCCACACGGTGGGCATGCGGCGCAGGATCTTCTTGCCGCCTTCGCGCAGCGCGGCGTAGGTCTTGCCGGAAAGCACGCGCGCGAAGTAGTTCGACAGCGCGCCGACGTTCTCCGAGATCGACATGTCGTTGTCGTTCAGGATCACGAGCACGTTCGCGTCGAGCGCGCCGGCGTGGTTCAGCGCTTCGAAAGCCTGGCCGGCGGTGATCGCGCCATCGCCGATGACGGCGACCACGCGACGCTTTTCGCCCTTGCTCTTGGCGGCGAGCGCCATGCCGATGGCGGCGCTGATCGAGGTGCTCGAGTGACCGACGCCGAAGGTGTCGTATTCGCTCTCGAAGCGGCTCGGGAACGGCGCGAGTCCGCCCTTGTGCTTGATGGTCTGCAGCCGCTGGCGGCGACCGGTCAGCACCTTGTGCGGGTAGGCCTGGTGGCCGACATCCCAGACCAGGCGGTCGTGCGGCGTCTCAAAAACGTAATGCAGAGCCACCGTGAGTTCGACGGTGCCGAGGCCGGCGGCGAAATGGCCGCCCATCTGGCTGACGGTCTGGATCAGGAATTCGCGCAGCTCGCCGGCCAGCGGTGCCAGCTTGTTCGCCGGCAGCTTGCGGAGGTCCGAGGGCGCCTCGATGCGAGTAAGCAAAGGATAGAGATCGGGGCGCGACATTCCGGTGATTTTACACTGCCGCGGTCCCGGGCCGTCCGTTTAACGGTTCCGGGTGAGCAGCCAGTGGGACAAGTCGGCCAGCGGGCTGTCCTGCCAGCCATGCGCGGCAAGCTGCCGCCTCGCTTCTTCGTGCAATTGGCGCACGCGGGTCCGGGCGGCTTCCATGCCGGCGATCGCGGGGTAGGTGGGCATGCCGCGGGCTTCGTCGCTGCCCGGCGGTTTGCCGATGACCTGGACGTCGCCCTCGACGTCGAGGATGTCGTCCTGCACCTGGAAGGCCAGGCCGACGCGATCGCCAAAAATGCCCAGCGCCGAGAGCTGGTCGGCACCGAGTCCCGGCCTGCAATGTGCGGCCATCAGCACGCTCGCGCGGATGAGCGCTCCGGTTTTTAACGCGTGCAGACTCTCCAGATCTGCCACGGTGAGCGAACCGCCCTCGGCGGCGAGGTCGAGCGCCTGGCCACCGGCCATGCCGGCGGTGCCGCTCGCGACGGCGAGCGTATCGATGATGCGCACGCGGACCGCGGGTTCTGCCGGCAGGCCCGGATGCGACGCCAGCAGGTGAAACGCCAGCACCTGCAGCGAGTCGCCGGCCAGGATCGCAGTCGCTTCGTCGAACTGCCGGTGACAGGTCGGCCGGCCGCGACGCAGGTCGTCGTCGTCCATGGCCGGCAGGTCGTCGTGCACGAGCGAATAGCAGTGAATCAACTCGACGGCACAGGCTGCCGCGTCCACCTGTTCGAGCGGAACGCCCAGCGTTGCGGCGGTCGCGTAGACGAGGGCCGGGCGGATGCGTTTGCCGGGTCCGAGAACGCTGTAGCGCTGCGCGGCGTGGAGCCGGGCGGGCACCGCCGTTGCGGCGGGGAGCCATGCGTCGAGTTCACGCTCGACCCGCAGGCACCAGCGCTCGAGTACCTGCGCCAGTGGTTCGCGCGGCGAGGCAACCGCCGGGTGCGAGGTCATGCGTCGTCGGGCTCGAACGGCTCGGGCGCGGCCGTGGCCGACTTCTGCAGCAGGATTTCGACTTTCTGTTCAGCCTGCTTGAGCGAGACCTGGCAGTCGCGGGCGAGCGCGACGCCGCGCTCGAAATGCTTGAGCGCATCCTCCAGCGACAGGTCGCCGTGTTCGAGCTTGTCGACGGTTGCCTCGAGTTCGCCCAGGGCGCGCTCGAAGTCTGGGGGGGTGGCAGGCGTTTCGGTCACTGGCTGGAGCCTCCGGAGGGCGGGAAGCCTTGCACAGGGGTCCGCATGGGTCAACGCACCCCGGCCTGGCCCCGCGGACGGGTCCTTGCGGCGACCACGACTCGCCAAACCGGGCCGGGAGGGCTACCGTTTTGCTGAGCCGCGGATATTGCCGCGTTGACTGGACTTTGGACTTAGTCTACTAGGTGCCGAGGGCCGCTCGGGCAGTCGGCGTCACCCTCGCACTCCATCGCAAACCACCGACACAGAGGCTAGACAGACATGGCGACGTTGAAGGGCAGCAAGACCGAAGGGAACCTGAAGGCCGCGTTTGCCGGCGAATCGCAGGCCAACCGCCGTTATCTCTATTTCGCACAGAAGGCCGACATCGAAGGCTTCAACGACGTGGCCGCCGTGTTCCGCTCGACGGCGGAAGGCGAGACGGGTCACGCGCATGGCCATCTCGAATACCTCGAAGCCGTGGGCGACCCGGCCACGGGCCTGCCGATCGGCTCGACGTCGAACAACCTGAAGGCATCGATCGCCGGCGAGACGCACGAGTACACCGACATGTACCCGGGCATGGCGAAGGCCGCCCGCGACGAGGGCTTCGACGAAATCGCTGACTGGTTCGAGACGCTGGCCAAGGCCGAGCGCTCCCACGCCAACCGCTTCCAGAAGGCGCTCGACGTCCTCTGAGCGGGCCTCCGGGCACGTCGCCCGGATGACGACAGCGACTCACGCGGAGGGCGGGCCTGGACCCGCCCTCCTGCCTTGAGCGAACGACCGGTCCCGCAACATCTGCGTCGGGGAACGCGCCATGACCGAAGAAACCGTCAGCAAGGGCACGGGCAGCGGTGCGCGTGAAGGCAGCCTGTCGCAGCCCACCCGCCATGCCATCGCATGGCGCGAGCCCGCGTATTTCGACGAAGACAAGCTGGTACACGAACTGGAGCGCGTGTACGACCTCTGCCACGGCTGCCGTCGCTGCTTCAGCCTGTGCAACTCGTTTCCGCTCCTGTTCGACGCGATCGACGCGTCGCCGTCCGGTGAACTCGATGGCGTCGACAAGAAGGTGTTCTGGGAGGTCGCCGATCACTGCTACCTCTGCGACATGTGCTACCTGTCGAAATGCCCGTACGTGCCGCCGCACCCCTGGAACATCGATTTCCCGCACCTGATGCTGCGCGCGAAGGCAGTCAAGTTCAGGCAGGGCGGAACACGCATGCGCGACAAGATCCTGAGCTCGACCGACATGGTCGGAACGCTCGCCGGCATTCCGGTGGTGTCGCAGATCGTCAACAAGGTGAACGGCACGGCCTTCGGCCGCCGCATGCTCGACCAGACGCTCGGCGTGCACCCCGAAGCGCCGATTCCCGATTACCACAGCACGTCAGGCCGCACGCGCGTCGCGCGGGGACACGAGCCCGGCGCCATCGTGGTCAAGTCCACGACGGAAACGCGGGGCAAGGTCGCGCTGTTCGCGACGTGCTACTGCAACCGCAACGAACCGGACATCGATGACGATCTCGCCACGGTGTTCCGCCACAACGGCATTCCAGTCACGGTCGTGCCGCAGGAAAGGTGCTGCGGCATGCCGAAGCTCGAACTCGGCGACCTCGAGTCGATCCAGCGTGCCAAGGAAGTGAATGTGCCGGCGCTGGCTGCGATGGTGGAGCAGGGCTACGACCTGGTCGCGCCGGTCCCGTCGTGCGCCTTGATGTTCAAGCAGGAACTGCCGCTGCTGTTCCCCGAGGACGAGCAGGTGCAGAAGGTGCGGGCCGCGATGTTCGATCCGTTCGAATACCTCGCGCTGCGCCACAAGGCGGGTCTCCTGCGCACGGATTTCGCAAAATCGCTGGGCAAGGTCAGCTACCACGTGCCGTGTCACCTGCGCGTGCAGAACCTCGGGCTCAAGACGCGCGACGTGCTGGCGCTGATTCCCGGCACCGAGATCGAGCCGATCGAACGCTGCTCGGGTCACAACGGCACCTACGGCGTGAAGAAGCAATACCGCGAGACCTCGATGAAGATCGGCAAGCCGGTGTTCAGCAAGGTCAAGAACGCCGCGCCTGACTATTACGCGAGCGACTGCCCGATGGCCGGGCACCAGATTGAATCCGGGCTCGGCGCCGATCCGAAACCGCCGACGCATCCGCTCAGGCTGCTGCGGATCGCTTACGGCCTCTGAAACCGGACATTCGGGATCGCAACGACAATGACGACCAACACCACGACTGCGCGCGGATTCCAGAAACTGTCGCCCGGGGATCTGTTCAGCCTCGAGCAGTATTCAAAGCAACGTCCGCAGTTCCGGCCCCAGGTGCTCGCGCACAAGAAGCGCCGTACGCTGCAGGTCGGCCCGAACGCGACGATCCTGTTCGAAGACCGCCTCACCGTGCATTACCAGGTGCAGGAGATGCTGCGCATCGAGCGGATCTTCGAGTCCGCCGGCATTGCCGACGAGCTTGGCGCCTACAACCCGTTGATTCCGGACGGCAGCAACTGGAAAGCCACGCTGCTGATCGAGTACCCGGACGCCGACGAGCGCAAGGTCGCGCTGGCCCGGCTCAAGGGGGTGGAGGACCGCTGCTGGGTGCAGGTCGCGGGGCACGAACGCGTGCACGCGATTGCCGACGAAGACCTCGAGCGCGAGAACGACGAGAAGACGTCGGCCGTGCATTTCGTGCGTTTCGAGCTGTCGCCCGCGATGGTCGCGGCGGCGAAGGGCGGCGCAGCGGTCAGTGCCGGTATCGACCATGCGAACTATCGGCACGCCGTCGACCCGGTCGCGCCGGAAGTGCGTGACGCGCTGGCAGCGGATCTCGCCTAGGCGCGAGGAAGAGATCGCAGGCGCTCGTTCCGGGTTCTTTCCCCGCGAGCGGAAAGGCAGACACGCTCGCGGGGAAAGAACCCGGAACGAACGCTGGATGCCACGCGCCTGAGCGAGTCCTTGCCAGAGCGCAAGCACTCGCACGGCGCATGTAACCGGTGTGAATGCGTCCGACTGGGGTGGCT
>JBAVJR010000521.1:0-2579 GCA_049687855.1 Steroidobacteraceae bacterium
GTCAGGTCCTTGATCTCGTAGCGCAGGACCTTGACGCCCCAGTTGCCGGCCGCCTCGTCGAGCGCGCTCACCACCGACGCGTTGATCGCGTCACGCTCCTCGAAGGTCTTGTCGAGCTCCATCTTGCCGATCACCGACCGCAACAGCGTCTGCGCGAGCTGCGTGATCGCGAGCACGTAGTTGCTTGAGCCGTAGCTCGCTCGCATCGGGTCCGTGACCTGGAAGTAGATGATGCCGTCCACCTGCAGCTGCGTGTTGTCGCGCGTGATGCAGACCTGGCTCGGCACGTCGAGCGGCACTTCCTTGAGCGAATGCTTGTACGCGACACGCTCGACGAACGGCACGACGAAGCTGAGCCCCGGCGTCAGCGTGCGGTCGTACTTGCCGAGCCGCTCCACGACCCAGGCATGCTGCTGCGGCACGATCTTGAACGTCTGCACGACGAAGATGACGGCGATGATTGCGAGTACGAGTGCGATTTCCATGGGTCGGTCCGTTCCTTTGCCTTGAGTCGATTGCTGCGTCGGTCATTGCCGCGGGGCAGCGGGCTCGAGCACGAGCCAGTTGCCTTCCACGGCGCTCACGAGATGCTCGCCGGAGACGGCCGGCGCGCCCGGCGCCAGTCGCGCCTCCCAGGGCGAACCCCGATACTGCACCCGCGCCGTCCGGTTCGCCGACCATTCCTGCACGAACACGCGTTCGCCGATGTCGAGATTGACGTCGCGGTTGCTTGCCGCAGGCAAGGACGGCGCCTCCCGCGTGCGGCGCCAGTGCCAGAGCGCGGTCGCACCGCCGCCGACTGCAGCCGCGGCGACGACCTGCAGCGGCCCGCTGAAGCCGAGGTGGCCTGCAATCGCTCCGGCCGCGAGGCCGAGCGCCAGCATCAGCAGGTAGAACGTCCCGGTGGCCAGTTCGACCGCCACCGCGATTCCTGCCAGCACCCACCAGATCGTCGTTGCGGATAGATCCATGCTCGTCTCCTCAGCCAGCCACGAAATGGACGCGGCCGGCACTGTCCACGGTACGCGTGAGATCGCCGGCGTGCCAAAGGTAATTCAGGTGGGCGACCGTTTCGCCCAGCGCGAGGAACCGGTGGTAGCCGCGCAGCGGCCGGCCGTACATCACCGGCAGCAGCTCGTAGGCCGCCCGCCGCTCGCGGCAGGCCGCGCGCAGGTTGGCGAGTTGCTCCATGTGGTGCGAACGCAGCACCTCGATGCGGCGCTGCAGCCCGCGGAACGGCCGGCCGTGGGACGGCAGCACGAGCGTGTTCGGCGCGCACTGCTCGAGGCGTGCGAGCGAGCCGAGGAACTCGCCCAGCGGATTGGCGTCCGGCCGGTTCGCCAGCACGCTCACGTTCGGGGAGATCGTGGGCAGCACCTGGTCGCCGGCGATCAGGACTTCGCTCTGTGCGTCGTAGAGACACAGGTGGCCGCGGCAGTGGCCGCTGGTCTCGATGATGTCCCAGTGACGTCCCGCGGCCACCAGGCGCTCGCCGCCGGACGGCGCGTGCGCCAGCGGCGGCAGGCCGCCGAACCACTTGCCGTGCTCGCTGCCGGACGCCTTGAGCAGCGCCTCCAGCTCGATCTCCATGCCGTGCCCGTTCAGGAAGCCGTGGCGCATTGCGCCGAGCGCTGCGGGCGAGGTGGCAAGGTATTCGCCGGTCGACGCGTGCCCGATCCCGGACATCCACACCGGGGCACCGTGACGCTCGTGCAGCCAGCGCGAGAGTCCCATGTGATCCGGATGGTCGTGCGTCAGGAAGATCCGGCGCAACGGGCGGCCGCCGAGGTCGTTGAGTTCCAGGGAGTGCCAGGCCTCGCGGCACACGTCCTCGGCCAGCCCGGTGTCCACCAGCATCCAGCCATCTTCGTGCGCGAGCAGCCACACGTTGATGTGGTTCAGCTCCATCGGCAGCGGAATGCGCGCCCAGCGCAGGCCTGCGCCGATCTCGATGGCGCGGCCGGGCTCGGGCGGATCGGTCTCGAGGTAATCGAGGGCCCGGCGTGGCGACGGATACAGTTCGCCTTCGGCCGTCAGGGCGCCGCGGTGTTCGCTCATCGTCGGATGCTCCGGCGGTACGTCACTGCGGTGACAGCGAGGCCGAGCCAGAGTACGGCGAGGACGGGCCAGTTGCCGAATCGCACGTAGGGCGTGAGCCCCGTGCGCGGCTGCACTTCGCCCGTGAGCACGCCGGGCTGGAACTGCGGCAGCGTTCCGAGCAGCGAACCATCATGCCCGATCAGCGCAGTGACGCCGTCGTTCGTTGCGCGCAGCATCGCGCGCCCGCTCTCGAGCGAACGCATGCGGCTGATGTCGAGGTGCTGGTGCGGAGCGGTCGAGTCGCCGAACCAGGCGTCGTTGGTGACGTTGACGAGCAGCGACGACTGGCGGACCAGCCCGAGTTGCTCGGAACCGTAGGCGTCTTCGTAGCAGACGGTCGGCGCAAACGTTTCACCCGCCGCCCGCAGCGGCGCCGGATCGGCGCGTCCCGGCTCGAAATCGGAATACGGCAGGTTCATGAGCCGCAACCATTCGCGCACGGCTTGCGGCACCGGGAAGAATTCGCCGAAGGGAACGAG
>JBAVJR010000522.1:0-3249 GCA_049687855.1 Steroidobacteraceae bacterium
GACGCAGCGCGACCCGGAGAGCGGACTGAGCCGCCCGGGCATCCTGCTGCGCGACGCGATCCACCGCGCCAACAAGGTCATCTACCAGACCGCGCGCACCCAGGCGAACTGCGAGGGCATGGGCACGACGGTGGTGGCCGGGCTGTTTTTCGACGACAAGCTGACCATCGCCCACGTCGGCGATTCGCGCATGTACCGGTGCCGCGACGGCAAGCTCGAGCAGGTCACGCAGGACCATTCGCTGCTGCAGGAGCTGGTGAGCCGCGGCTTCTATACCCCGGAAGAGGCCCAGCGCGCTGCCGCCAAGAACTACGTGACGCGCGCCCTGGGGGTCGAACCGACCGTCGACGTCGAAATCACCGAAATGCCGGCGCTGAAGGACGATGTGTACCTGCTCTGCTCCGACGGCCTGTCGGACATGGTGGAAGACGACGACATTCAGTTAACCATCAACACCTTTGGTGCTAATCTTGAGACCGTTGCCAAGCAGCTGGTGCTGCTCGGGAACGACAATGGGGGCCGGGATAACATCTCGGTGGTGCTCGTCCGGGTACTTGACACGTTCCCGGCGCAGCGTAGGGTCATCGACCGGATACGCAAACTGTTCGGTTAAGGGAGCGCAGGTTTACTCATGGCCAGGCTGGTATTGCATCTCGACGGGCAAGTGCTTGCCGAGTACAACATGAGCAAGGAGCGCTACACGATCGGGCGCCTCCCTGACAATGACATCCGCATCGACAACCCGGCGGTGTCGGGTCATCACGCGCTCGTCATCAACATCCTCAGCGATTCGTTCCTCGAGGACCTCAACAGCACGAACGGAACGTACGTCAACGGCAAGATCATCAAGAAGCACGCGCTGCAGCACGGCGACGTGCTCACGATCGGGCACCATGCGCTGCGCTTCGTCGACAGCGAAGCGGAAGAGACCGAGGACGAATTCCAGAAGACGATGGTGATCAGCCCGCGCGACGCCGCGGCGCTGATGGCAGGTTCGCCCAAGGCCGCTGCAGCCATGCAGCCTGCGCCTTCGCCTGCGGATGGCTATGCCGCGGCTGCGAGCGGCGTTGCGTCGCCCTCCTTCCCGAACGGCGTGTTGCCGCGCGCGAAACTGCAGGTGCTTTCGGGCCAGTTCGCGGGCCGCGAACTCGAACTCGTGAAGACCCTCACCACGCTCGGCCGCCCGGGCGTGCAGGTGGCGGCTATCACGCGTCGTGCCGACGGCTTCTACATCGTGCACGTCGAGAGTGGCAAGGAAGGCGATTATCCGCTCGTCAACGGTGCCGCGATCGGACCGCAGGCGCGGCGGCTGCACGATAACGACGTCGTGCAGCTCGCGGGCGTCAAGATGGGGTTCTTCGAAAACTGACGTCGACCCCGGCCTCTCCCGCTGCAGCGGGAGAGGTCGCGCGGCGCGCGAAGCGCCGGTCGAGGGCGCGCCTCAGCCGATCTCCAGCGGCACGCGCTGGCTCACGCCGCAGAGCAGGTCCCACGCGATCGCCCCCGCGTGCGCGGCCACCTCCTCCACCGGAATCTCGCTGCCCCACAACACTACGGGGTCGCCGACCGCCACGACCGGCAGGTCCGTCACGTCGACCGTGATCATGTCCATCGACACGCGGCCGATCAGCGGCGCGCGCCGGCCGCCGATCTGCACCGGCGTGCCTGGACTGCTGCCGCGCGGGTAGCCGTCGCCGTAGCCCGCGGCGACCACTGCCATTCGAGTGTCGCGTTTTGCGGCCCACGAACCACCATAGCCCACGGTCTCGCCGGCCTTCACGACCTTGACCGCGATCACTTCCGTGCGCAGCGTCATCGCGGGGCGCAGGCCGAGCTCGGCGCCAGTGCCGCTCGGAAACGGCGAGACGCCGTAGAGCATCAGGCCGGGGCGAACCCAGTCGGCGCGCGCCGCGGGCCAGGCGAGGATGCCCGCGCTGTTCGCAATGCTGCGGGCGCCCGCCAGGCCGGAGGTGGCGGCTGCAAACGCGTCGAGCTGATGGCGCGTCTGCGGATTGCGCCGGTCGTCGGCGGACGCCAGGTGCGTGACCAGCGTGGGTTCGGCGCGCACGTGCACGTTGCGCCGCAGGCGCTCGTAGGCCGCGCCGAATTCGTCGAGCCGGAAGCCAAGGCGGTTCATGCCGGAATCGACCTTGATCCAGACGGTCACCCGCGCGTCGCCGGCCAGGGCGTCGAGCAACTCGAGCTGCTCGAAACTGTGCACCATGAGCTCGAACCGCGCCTGCGCGGCGGCGGCGAGCTGCTCCGCGCTGAACACGCCCTCGAGCAGCAGGATCCGGTTGGTGAGCCCGGCCGCGCGCAACGCGAGTCCTTCGCCGAAGCGTGCGACGGCAAACCCATCGGCTTCCACGAGCGCCTTCGCGGCCGGCACCAGGCCGTGACCGTAGGCGTTGGCCTTGATCACCGCCATCACGCGGCTGCCGGGTGCGACGCGCCGGGCCTGGCGGAGGTTCTGGCGCAATGCGGCGGTGTCGACGACCGCGCGGATCAGGCTCTGGCTCTGCACGACAACTCCCGGCCTCAGCCGCCGTAGTCGCCGTAGTCGCCGTGCGCCAGGTTCTCGAAGCGAGTGTACTTGCCGAGGAAGGTCAGGTGCACTTCGCCCGTGGGGCCGTTGCGCTGCTTCGTGATGATGATGTCGGCGATGCCCTTGCGCGGCGTGTCGGGTTCGTACACTTCCTCGCGGTAGATCATCATGATCAGGTCTGCATCCTGTTCAATCGCTCCCGATTCGCGCAGGTCCGACATCACCGGCTTCTTGTCCTGGCGCTGCTCGACGCCGCGGTTCAGCTGCGACAGCGCGATCACCGGCACGCGCAGCTCCTTCGCCAGCGCCTTGATCGAACGCGAGATCTCGGAGATCTCGGTCGCACGGTTTTCCTTGTTGCCCGCCACCTGCATCAGCTGCAGGTAATCGATGACGATCAGGCCCAGGCCGCCCTGCTTCTCGCAGTCGCGGGCGAGGCGGCGCGCCCGGGCGCGTACTTCCGTCGGCGTGAGCGAGCCGCTGTCGTCGATGTAGATCGGCGCCGACTTCATCTGCGCGATCGCGCTGTTGATGCGGGCCCAGTCCTCGTCGCCGAAGTTGCCGGTGCGCATGTGGCCCTGGTCGACGCGGCCGAGCGAGGAGATCATGCGGAACGCGAGCTGCTCGCGCGACATTTCCATCGAGAAGATCGCGACCGGCTTGTTGGCGGCGATGGCCGCGTTCTCGGCGATGTTGAGGGCCAG
>JBAVJR010000523.1:0-2191 GCA_049687855.1 Steroidobacteraceae bacterium
GCAGTAGTCCATCGCCTCGAACACCCAGAGCGCGCGCTTGCCGGCGGCCTCGAGCACTTCGGGCGGCGATTCGTCGCGGGCCAGCGCGTCCCGCAGCCGCTCGATGCGCTCCGCGGCCGGCCGCACATCCCAGCCGGGTTCCGCGAGGGCGCGACCGACGATCTGCCGGTGCACCTCGGCGTTCTGACGCACGTCGAGTGTCGCCAGGTGCAGCCCGAAGGTTCGCACGCGACGCAGGAAGCGACGGATGAGGAACAGCCCGGCGTAGCGGCCGCGATTGGCCTCGAGGCTGTTCGCGATGATCTGCAGGTCGTCGGTCAGCTGCTCGACGCGCTCGTACTGGCCCGAGCGGTGGTCGTACGTGGCGCGCAGCCGTTCCGCGATCTGGCCGAGCAGCACGCGGTACGGCATCTCGTCATGTCCGGACGGGGCACTCGCCCGCGCCGCCGGCACCACCGACTTGTAGTGCTCGATGCGATCGTGCAGGGCCTGCGGGATGTTCGGCGTGCGCCGCTCGCTCTGGCTCAGCTTCTCGGCGAGCCGCTGCGCCTCGAGGAAGTAACGATTGACGATCAGCGCGTGATGACGGGCGCAGCTCTCGCGGATGGTCTTGGCGTGCACGTCCGGCAGGCCATCCATGTCGCCGCCGACCCACGAGCCGAAATGCAGCAGCTCCGGCACCTTCGCACTGCGTGCTTCGTCACCGAAGATGAGCACCAGCGAATCCTCGATCTCCTCGTAGAAGACCGGGATCACCTCGTACACGACCTCGACCAGGAAGAAGAGCACGTGCTCGCGCTCGTCCGCGATCGTGAGCTTCTCGCGCGAATTGTCGGCAGTCTGCCAGCCGGTCGTGAGTTCGCCGCGCACCCGCTCGAGCGTCGTGCGGCGCTCGACCGGTGTCAGCGACGAATCGAGCCGCGTCAGGAGCAGGTTCGCGATGCGCTGCTGCTGGCGCAGCAGGGTGCGGCGCGTCGATTCCGTGGGGTGGGCGGTAAAGACAGGCTCGATGCTCAGGCGCCCGAGCAGTTCGACCACCTGCGACAGGCTGTAACCGATCGAGCGCAGCTTCCCGAAGCAATCGGCGAGGCCGCCGGGCTGGCGGGTGCTGCTGTCGTTGAGGTACTGGCGCCGGCGGCGGACGCGGTGCACCTTCTCGGCCATGTTGACCATCTGGAACCACGTGCCGAACGCGCGGATCAGTTCGGCAGCCTGCTCCGCCGAACGGCTGTCGGCCCGCACGACCAGTTGCACCGCGGCTTCCGGGTCGCCGTCGCGCCGGCGGATCGCCACCTGCCGGTCGCCCTCCACTTCCTCGAAAAGGGCGTCGCCGCCCTGGTCCCGCAGGACTTCGCCCACGAGACCGCCAAGCGTATGGACGTCCTCGCGGAGCGCCGCATCCTTTGCCGTGAACGAAATGTCTTTGCGTGCCATGGCCGCGAGGGGCGGAAGACTAGAGTGAGGTCCGGGGCGCGGCGGGCTGTGGTGATGAATCGGGCAAGAACGACTCGGCGAATGCTAGCAGAGCCGGCACCCGGCCAACTGTTGCTACGGGGCAACATTGGCGTGAGCGGTTTCCACCCGCCCCCCTGCCTGTCCTATTGTCTTACTTATATTGTAACTTCGCCGGCACGGATGGTATGTTCGCCGCGAGCCTGGGGAGCTTGCCCGCTGGGGCACATCCGACCTTTCCGTACGGGGACCACACATGAGACATGGCAAGACTCGATTGTTCGCCCTCGCCGCCGCGCACGGCGCATCGCTGCTCGCGGTGCCAACGGTGTTGCAGGCCGCAGAAACCGGTCAGCTCGAAGAAATCGTGGTGACCGCGCGACAGCGCGAAGAGCGTATCGAGGACGTGCCGGTCTCGATCACTGCCTTCACGGCGTCGGAGATCAAGAGCGCCGGCATCGAGCGCCCGCAGGACTTCATCGCGCTGACCACGGGCGTGTCGCAGGTGCAGACGGCGGAAGCCGGCGACATGCAGGTGAACATCCGCGGCATCAACACCGGCCGCGACTCCGAGACCAACTTCGCGCTCGTCATCGACGGCGTGCTGCAGACCAACCCGAACGCGCTCAACCAGGAGCTCTCGGGCGTCACGCAGATTGAAGTCCTGAAGGGACCGCAGGGCGCGCTCTACGGCCGCAATGCCCTCGCCGGCGCGCTGATCCTGACCACGCGCAAGCCG
>JBAVJR010000524.1:0-4718 GCA_049687855.1 Steroidobacteraceae bacterium
CTGATCGACGGCCGCTCGACCTCGGTAAAACGCGATGTAGCGATCCGCATCGAGAATGGTCGCATCGTCGCCGTGGGCGCCTTCACGCCGGATGCGGCAGGCACGGTGATCGACCGCTCGCATGACACCTGCCTGCCGGGCCTCATCGACGCGCACGCCCACGTGCTGATCAAGACCGACGACTACCAGGTCGATCACCTGCGGCGCTCTTCCGGCTACAAGGCATTGCGCGGTCTCAACGTCGTGCAGCAGATGCTGCAGTCCGGGTGGACGACGGTGCGCATCCTCGGCGATGCCGACGTGTTCTACGCGCACCTCGACGTGCGCACGGCGATCCAGGAAGGCTTGTTCACGGGTCCCCGGTTGACCGGCGCCGGTCACTACTTCTCGATCACCGGCGGCGGCGGTGACCTCAACTTCATCGCACCCGAGCACCAGGTCGCGGGCGACGGTCTCGTTGTCGACGGCGTGGACGCCGCGCGCAAGGCCGTGCGCGAGGAGATCAAGCACGGCAGCGACTGGATCAAGGTGCTGGCGAGCGGCGCGATGATGTCGGCCGGCAATGACCCGAACCGGGCGCACTTCAGCCCCGAGGAGCTGCGTGCGATCGTCGACGAAGCCACGCGCCTCGGCGTGCCCGTCGCGGCGCACGCACATTCCGCAGTCGGGATCAAAGCAGCCATCCTCGCCGGCGCGCGCACCATCGAGCACGGCACGTTCATCGACGACGAGGGCATCCGGCTGCTGAAGGAGAAGGGCGTCTACCTCGTGCCGACGCTGTACGTCGGCGACTACTACGTCAACGAGCAACCCGGCAGCGCGGCACAGGCCAAGATGAACGAGCTGACGCGCCGGTATCGCGCGCAGCACATCGCGGCCGTGGGGAAGGCGATCAAGACGGGCGTGAAGGTGGGCGTCGGCACGGACTATGTCGGCTTCCCGGTGAAGCAGGGCGTGCGCGAACTCGGGCTGCTGGTCGAAGCCGGCATGACGCCGATGCAGGCGATCCAGGCCGCCACGCGCGTGAATGCAGAACTGCTCGGCTGGCAGGACCGGATCGGCACGCTCGAACCCGGCAAGCTCGCCGACATCATCGCGGTGCCGGGCGATCCGCTGCAGGATCTTGCCGTGCTAGAGAAAGTGTCGTTCGTGATGCTGGGCGGCCGGGAGATTTCCACGCAGTGAACGCGCAACTCATCAACGCCGATTTCGAGCAGCGCGTGGTCCTGCAGCCACCGGCGCCCGAAGACTGGGTGCCGTCGCCGATGGCCGGCGTGCTGCGACGTCCGCTCGACCGCGTGGGTGGCGAAGTGGCGCGTGCCACCAGCCTGGTGCGCTATGCGCCGGGATCGCAATTCAAGCGCCACGAGCATGGCGGCGGCGAGGAGATCCTGGTTCTCGACGGCGTGTTCTCGGACGAGCAGGGCGACTACCCCGCGGGCACCTACCTGCGTAATCCGCCCGGCACCGGCCACGCGCCACACTCACGCGACGGCTGCACGTTGTTCGTCAAGTTGTGGCAGTTCGCCGCGCACGACACACAGACTGTAATCATCGACACGCGCACCGCCCAGTGGCGACCGGGCCTGGTGCCAGGGCTGTCCGTAATGCCGCTGCACGAACTCGACGGCGTCAGCACCGCGCTGGTGCGGTGGGCACCGCACACGCAGTTCAATCCACACTCGCACCCGGGTGGCGAAGAGATCTTCGTGCTCGAAGGCCTGTTCCGCGACGAGTCTGGCGCGTACCCGGTCGGATCCTGGCTGCGCAGTCCACGTTGGAGCCGCCATACGCCTTACACCGGCGCGGAGGGGGCGATCATCTACGTGAAGGTCGGGCACCTTGGCGCGGAGTTCATGACGCTGCCAGCGGCGTGAGGTTGACTCGCGGCGCGACCGAATCAGGCACCACTGGCTGGAAATGCAGGTCGATACGGAGGCATCAGAATTGGCCAACTGCGCTCCATGGAACCGGAGCGCTTTCCAACCACTGAATACTTCCGTGCGGTGCGCATCCGGCCAGACCGTGCGATGATTCGGGACGAGTGGATTCAGCGCGCCATCGAAGCGCCCATCCGGGAAGCCGTCCAGTTAGATGGTCGAATCCGAAAGTGGGGTTGGGTGCCCGAGGCGGGTCACCGGTCTTTGAGGGTGGTGATGCTTCCCGACGGAAAGACAGTACACAACGCGTTCTTTGATCGGACGTTCAAGCCATGAAGATCACGTATTTTCAAGACACCGACACGCTGTACATACAGTTCCGGACCGCAGACGTTCTGGAAACGCGTGAACTCGACGAAAATACGTTGTTGGACATCGACGCGCAGGGCAACCTGTGCGGCCTCACGCTGGAACACGCGCGCGACCGGGCCGACATACCGCACGTGACTTTCGAGCAGGTTGCTGCGTAACCCATTCGGGCGCCGAAACCCAAACGCAGGGGACGCGTATGCAGATCGACCCCAACGCATGGATCGACGTCGGTGCAGCCGACGAGCTGGCATCGAAGCCGCTGCAGCAGGTGCTGCTCGGTCGCAAGAAGATCGCGCTGGCTTGCAAGGACGGTCAGTTCAGTGCGATCTCCGGTGTATGCAACCACGCAGGCGGTCCGCTGGGCGACGGCAAGCTCGACGGCGAATACGTCGTGTGCCCGTGGCATTACTGGAAGTTCCACTGCCGTACCGGTGAAGGCGAGCCTGGCTACGAAGAAGACCGCGTTCCCGCGCACGACGTTCGTGTCGAGGGTGGGCGGGTGCTGGTCAACCCGGAGGCGCGTTCGAAGCGGGGCCGCAAGCCTCACGCCCCGCATCCACTGGCGAGGACGCCGCAGCGCGAGCCCGGTCCGATCCGCGTACTGGGGATTTCCACCACGGCCATGACGGCGGCGCATCCGCGCTACAGCACGTCCGAGGACCTGCTGTCCCATGCGTTGCAACGCGCGGCTGGCGACCAAGGGTGCGAGACGCAGCTGCTGCGCATCCGCGACCTCGACTTCCGTGAGTGCGAAGGGTTCTACTCGAAGTCTTCACGCGCGTGCACCTGGCCGTGCTCGATCACGCAGATGGACTCGAGCGACCAGATGGACCGGGTGTACGAAGGCGTCGTGCACTGGGCCGACGTGATCCTGGTCGCGACGCCGATCCGCTGGGGCGGGGCGAGCAGCCTGTACTACAAGATGGTCGAGCGCATGAACTGCATCCAGAACCAGGAGACCATTGCCGGCAAGCACCTGCTGCGCAACAAGGTCGCCGGCTTCGTCATCACCGGCGGGCAGGACAACGTGCAGGCCGTGGCCGGCCAGCTGCTCGGGTTCTTCGCCGAGGTCGGCTGCCAGTTTCCGCAGTTTCCCTACGTCGCGCACAGCCGCGGCTGGAGCGCGGAGGACATGGAGAACAACGAGAAGTTCGTGCAGAACTCCGCGTCACTGCACGACGGTGCCGCGGCGCTGGCGCGCCGTTGCATCGCGATGGCGCAGGTCATGATCACGAGCACGCTCGGCGAGGGCGCACTGATACGCGGCGGACGCAAGGGACAGCAGCTGGAGTCGCCGCTGCAGCGGTTCACGGACGCGAGCTAATTCCTGGCGGCCGCTGCCAGGCGCAGCTTCAGCCAGCGAGCCACGTCGGCGATCTCCTCCATGCACACGGCGTGCTGCATCGGGTAGTCGTGCCACTCCGGGGTAAAGCCCTGGGCCGTGAGTTCTTCGCGCGCTTCGAGGCCCATGCCGATCGGCACGACCGGATCGCCGCGACCGTGGCACAGCAGGATCGGCACATCCGCGTTCGCGGCGGACTTCTCCGCGGCGAGCGTCTCCGGAAAGGGCAGGTAGCACGACATGGCCAGTATGCCGGCCAGCCGTTGCGGATAGCGCAGTCCCGTGTACAGCGCGACGGCACCGCCTTGCGAGAAGCCGGCCAGCACCACGCGTCCCGGCGTCACGCCGCGTTGCTGCTAATGCGCGATATATTCGGCAATCCGGCGCGACGAATCGACGGTGCCGGCCTTGTCGGCACGTCCCTCCGGTGTAAACGCGGTGATGTCGTACCAGGCACGCATCACGAATCCGTTGTTGACCGTGACCGGCCGCAGCGGCGCGTGGGGGAACACGAAACGCACCGGCAGCGTGTCGGGCAGGCCGAGTTCACCCACGATCGGCACGAAATCGTGGCCGTCGGCGCCGAGGCCGTGCAGCAGGATCACCGAGGCCACGGCCGGGGCCTGCGGCGACAGCGTGATCTCGAAGTCAGTCTCTTCCTGCAGGTACTTCATGCCCGCAACGATACACTGCCGGATCGAGGGCGGGTCGGGCGACCCTCGCGCCGCGTGCTGACCAGAGTGACGGGCGTGGCACTGCGGGACGACCTGAAGCCGCGGTCGTGTGCGACGCTGTTTGCGCAGGTGACGCCCCCCGGTTCATTGTTCGAGCAGCTGCTCGAGCAGTACTTCGACGGCGCGAGCGATCCGCGGACGCTGGAGCTGCTGCAGACGACATAACCAGACGCTCGCGACCGGACGGCGCGGCATAGGTATTGACGCTGTTGAAGTCGAAGCAGGCCTGCGTGACCCTAGGCATGGGGCTGTCGCATTGCAGTAGCCACTCACGGTGTGTGAGGTGAATCCCGGTGCTGCGCATGGACCCGGCCGCGTTGCGGAAATCGCTGCAGCAGCTCGAGCAGGCTGCGCACGACCATGCCCACTGGCACCAGAACCTCCTTCGCT
>JBAVJR010000525.1:0-3855 GCA_049687855.1 Steroidobacteraceae bacterium
TTTCGTCCGGCAGTTCGGGCATCGTGGCCCGAACCTGCTCGATCGTCGCTTCGTCGATCACGAGCGGCAGCAGGTCGGGGTCCGGGAAGTAGCGGTAGTCGTTCGCCTCTTCCTTCGAGCGCATCGAGCGCGTCTCGCCCTTGTCCGCATCGTACAGGCGCGTTTCCTGCTTGACCTTGCCGCCGCCCTCGAGCAGTTCGATCTGGCGCTCAACCTCGTAGTTGATGGCGCGCTCGACGAAGCGGAACGAGTTGACGTTCTTGATCTCGGCACGGGTGCCGAACTCGGCCTGGCCGACGGGACGCACGGACACGTTCGCGTCGCAGCGGAACGAGCCTTCCTGCATGTTGCCGTCGCAGATCTCGAGGTAGCGCACGAGCGTGTGGATCTTCTTGAGGTACGCGATGGCTTCCCTGGCCGAACGCATGTCCGGCTCGGACACGATCTCGAGCAACGGCGTGCCGGCGCGGTTCAGGTCGATGCCCGACAGCCCGTGGAAGTCCTCGTGCAGCGACTTGCCCGCATCTTCTTCGAGGTGTGCGCGGGTGATGCCGATCGTCTTGCGCGTGCCGTCCTCGAGCACGATCTCGAGCGAGCCGGCTTCGACTACCGGCCGCTCGTACTGGCTGATCTGGTAGCCCTTCGGCAGGTCGGGGTAGAAGTAGTTCTTGCGCGCGAAGATCGAGCGGCGCGAGATCTTCGAACCCGTCGCGACGCCGAAGCGGATCGCCATGCGCACAGCCTCGCCGTTCAGCACGGGCAGCACGCCGGGATAACCCAGGTCGACGAGGTTGGCCTGCGTGTTCGGTTCCGCCCCGTAGGCGGTGGGGGATCCCGAAAAGATCTTGCTGCGCGTGGCGAGCTGCGCGTGGATCTCGAGGCCGATGACGGTTTCCCAATGCATAGGGGTTAGGGGTTAGGGGTTAGGGGTTAGTCGGAACAGACCGCTGCGCGGGCTCAGGCGTAACCGGCGGGCACGCGCTGGTGCCAGTCGGTGTGCTGCTGGTACTGGTGCGACACCGAGAGCAGCCGTGATTCGCCGAAGTGCGGACCGACGAGCTGCAGGCCCACGGGCAGGTCCTCGCCGCCTTCGCTGACGAAGCCGCAGGGGATCGAGATGCCCGGCAGGCCGGCCAGGTTGGCCGCGATCGAGTAGATGTCGTTGAGGTACATCGCGATCGGATCGCTGGTCTTGGCGCCGAGTTCGAACGCGGCGGTCGGCGACGTGGGGCTCAGCACCACGTCCACTTCGTTGAAAGCGCGCGCGAAGTCCCCGGCGATCAATGCGCGGCACTTCTGCGCCTGCAGGTAGTACGCGTCGTAATAACCGGCCGACAGCACGTAGGTGCCCGTCATGATGCGGCGCTTCACTTCCGCGCCAAAGCCTTCGCCACGCGAACGCTTGTAGAGGTCGAGCAGGTCCTGCGGCTGCTCGCAGCGATGGCCGAAGCGCACGCCGTCGAAGCGCGACAGGTTCGACGAGCACTCGGCCGGCGCGACCACGTAGTAGGTCGGCACGGAGAGCGGCAGGCTCGGCAGGCTCACGTCCTTGATGACGGCGCCTTCCTGCTGCAGCAGGTCGATCGCCGCACGCACGCACTTCTCGACCGCCGGGTCGAGGCCTGCGCCGAAGAATTCGCGGATGATGCCGACGCGCAGCCCCTTGAGCGGCTGGTTCAGCTCGGCCGCATAGTGCGGCACCTGGCGGTCGACGCTGGTGGAGTCGTTCGGGTCGAAGCCCGACATCGCCTCGAGCAGCAGCGCGGCGTCCTGCGCCGAGCGCGCAAGCACGCCGGCCTGGTCAAGGCTCGAGGCGAACGCGATCATGCCGTAGCGCGACACGCGGCCGTACGTCGGCTTGATGCCCGTGAGGTTGGTGAGCGCGGCCGGCTGGCGGATCGAGCCGCCGGTGTCGGTGCCCGTGGCAGCAGGCGCCAGGCAGGCCGCCACGGCGGCAGCCGAGCCACCCGACGAACCGCCAGGCACGCGCTTGAGGTCCCAAGGGTTCCTGACGGGGCCGAAAAAGCTGGTCTCGTTCGACGAACCCATCGCGAACTCGTCCATGTTGGTCTTGCCGAGCAGCACGGTGCCCGCGGCACGCCAGCGCCTGACGACCGTCGCGTCGTACGGCGCGACAAAATTGGACAGCATCTTCGACGAGCAGGTCGTGAGGATGCCGTCGGTGCAGAAAATGTCCTTGTGCGCGATCGGCACCCCCGTGAGCGGGCCGCCCTCGCCCTTCGCCAGCGACTCGTCCGCGGCCCGTGCGTCGGCCAGGGCGCGATCGGCCGTCACCGTGACGAACGCATTGAGATCGGGTCCGAGGCGTTCGATGCGGCCGAGGAAGTGCAGCGTCAGGTCGAGGCTCGAGAACTTGCGGGCACGGAGGCCGGCGGCGAGTTCCGAAACGGTCAGTGTGTGCATGGGTCGTTTACGGCGAAAGGGCGGGGAAAGGTGCCCGGGTTCACGATCCGGGCGCGAAACCGTACGATGGCGCCCGAAAGTGGCACCATCGCGGTCGCTTGGTCACTCGATGACCCTGGGTACGAGGTAGAGTCCGGCAGCGACGCTGGGCGCGTTGTGCTGGAACTTCTCGCGCTGATCGGTCTCGGAGGCGACGTCGGGACGCAACCGCTGGACCTGGTCGGCCAGCGGGTGCGCCATCGGTTCGACGCCGGCCGTGTCGGCCGCCGCGAGCTGCTCGACGAAGTCGATGATGCGCGAGAGGCTGTCGACGTACACGGGCATCTGCGCCTCGGTGATCTCGAGGCGTGCGAGGTGGGCGATCCCCTCGACCTGGGTGCGTGTCAGGCTCATCTGGAAATGCTCGAAAGGACTGGAAAAAACAGTCACAAATCATACACGCGACCTTGTGGAATGTCGTGACTATGGTTAAATTGCCGCGATTTAGCGCAAGGCAGCGCTCCCCACCTCAATTCCGCGAATCCTAAATGTTCAAGAAACTCCGGGGCTACTTCTCCAACGACCTCTCGATCGACCTTGGCACCGCCAATACGTTGATCTACGTCCGCGGCAAAGGCATCGTGCTGAACGAACCGTCCGTCGTTGCCATCCGCGAGGAACCCTCCCGCGGCGGCAAGAAGATCGAGGCCGTCGGCACCGAGGCCAAGAACATGCTCGGCCGCACGCCGGGCAACATCACCGCCATCCGCCCCATGAAGGACGGCGTCATCGCCGACTTCACGGTCACCGAGAAGATGCTGCAGTACTTCATCGAGAAGGTGCACGGCAATCGCCTCATTCGCCCGAGCCCGCGCGTGCTCGTATGCGTTCCCTATGGCTCGACGCAGGTCGAGCGCCGCGCGATCCAGGAGTCGGCCGAAGGCGCCGGCGCGCGCTGGGTGCGCCTGATCGAGGAACCGATGGCCGCGGCGGTCGGCGCGGGCATGCCCGTGCACGAGGCGCGGGGCTCGATGGTGCTCGACATCGGCGGCGGCACCTCCGAAGTGGCCGTCATCTCGCTGAACGGCATCGTGTACGCGGCGTCCGTGCGCATCGGCGGCGATCGCTTCGACGAGGCGATCATCAACTACGTGCGCCGCAACTACGGCATCCTGATCGGCGAGGCGACCTCCGAGCGCATCAAGATCGAGATCGGCTCGGCCTACCCCGGCCAGCAGGTGCGCGAGATCTCGGTCAAGGGCCGCAACCTTTCGGAAGGCGTGCCGCGCAGCTTCACGCTCAACTCGAACGAGATCCTCGAGGCACTGCAGGAACCGCTGCAGGGCATCGTCGGTGCGGTCAAGGCCGCGCTGGAACAGACCCCGCCGGAACTCGGTTCGGACGTCGCCGAGCGCGGCATCGTCTTGACGGGTGGCGGCGCGCTGCTGCGTG
>JBAVJR010000526.1:0-2526 GCA_049687855.1 Steroidobacteraceae bacterium
ATGTAGGCCAGCGTCAGCGGGCTCACGATCGCGAGCCATCCCCACGGCGTCTCGAGCGCGATGAGAAAGAAGCCGCACCAGACGAGGAACTCGCCGAAGTAGTTCGGGTGACGCGAATAACGCCACAGACCCCCGCGCATGATCTGGTTGTGGTGGGCAGGATCGCGCAGGAAGCGGCGCAGCTGAATGTCCGCCACCGTTTCGAGCGTGAGTCCGATGAAGAACAGCGCGGTACCGGCGAGGGCGAGCGCGCCCAGCGCAGGTTCGGGCGTGCGCTGAGCCAGGAACAGCGGGAAGGCGATCGCGACGCCACTGGCCGCACCCAGCGACAGGAACACGTGCGTGAGGCTGTACCAGGCGTAGTTCTGGCCGAGGGAGGCCGCATGGGTGCGCAGCCGGGCGTAACGCGGATCTTCCTTGCCCCAGTTACGCGCTCCGATGTGCCACGCGAGACGCGCGGCCCAGATCAACGTGAGCCCCATGACCAGGTTCTGCCGCGCCGGGTTGCCATCGCAAACGAGGTAGAACACGCCGGCGGCGATGGCCATGCCGACCGGGTACAGCGGATCGCCGATGCTCGAGTCGTTGATCGCGAGGCTGATCAGCCACAGCGTGATCCAGAAGCCGAAGATCGTCGCGGCGCAGATCAGCGCCAGGTAAAGGATGTCGGACGGCATCGCGAGTCCTGCTCAGCGGCCGGTGCGGATGACGGGCACGTTCAGCATGCGGGCCATGCGCTTCTCCAGGCCCTTGGGATCGAGCGCGAGCGCGGCTCGCACCTCGACGGCCATGCGATCGGTGTCGAGCTCGTCGATGCCACGGGTCACGGCGCGCAGGCCGGCGCGTGCGATGTCCTCGGGCTTCTCCTTGCCGCCTTCGACGTGCGCGGCCATGCGTGTGTCGACCGAGCCGACGATCAGGGCGGTCACCTGCGTGCCCTGGCCCGCGAGTTCCGCGCGCACGCATCCGCTCAAGCTGCGGGTTGCGGCCTTCGAAGGTCCATAGCCACCCATGTTCGGAATCGGGCAGAGCGCGGCCGCCGAAAGTACGTTGATGATGGCACCGCCGCCGTTGCGCGCGAGGACGGGCGCGAAGGCCCGACACATCGCCAGCGTGCCGAAATAGTTCACCTCCATTTCCTGCCGCGCTACCGACATGTCGGCTGCACCGAGCAGTGTCTGGTTGCTGAACAGGCCGGCGTTGTTCACGATCAGGTTCACGTCGCCGCATTCCCGGGCGGCCTGCGCGACCTCGTCGTAATCGGTGACGTCGAGTTCAAGCGCGATGCAACGCCCCGGATACTGCTCGACGAGCTGAGCGGCTGCCGCGGGATCCCGGCTGCCTGCGTACACCTTTTGCGCGCCCGATTCGAGCAGCACACGGACGAAAGCTTCGCCGATGCCGCGGTTGCCACCGGTGACGAGACCGACACAGCCCTTGATTTCCATCATCAGCGCTCCGCGTTCGAAGGTGGATTGTTGCCGCGGGCACCCATGCCTGCCGGCAGAATGACGTCGGGGCCCGGCGACTTTTCGTACAGCCGCTCCACGTCGCCCGCGCGGCGGGTGAGGGCCACGCGCTGGTTGATCGTGCCTTTGTCGGACACTTCGTGCTGGTCGACGCTCGGCGGCTCCGTGAGCAGCTTGAGCCGCTCGACTCGCTCGCTGAGACCGCGCCCCGCATTGAACGCCTGCAGTCGTGCGCGCAGTTCGGTCACGAGTTCCGGCGTCGGCGGCACCTTGGGCCAGGCCAGCATCGCCACGAAGGACAGGTTCTCGCCGCACACCACGACATCGGCGATCAGCGGCGCGAACGCTTCGAGGAACTCGGCGCGCAGCTTGCCGGCCGCGACCCACGATCCCGTGCCGAGCTTGAAGTCCTCGGCGAGGCGGCCCGCGAACCGCAGTCCCTTTTGTATGTCCGCTGGATCGTGAAGCTGCGCGGTGTCGCCAGTGCGGTAGAACCCTTCCTCGTCGAAGATGCCGCGATTCACTTCCGGGCTGGACAGGTAACCGGGCGTGACGATCTGGCCGCGAACGCGCACTTCATAGCGCGGCCCGTTCGGCACCAGCTTGAGCGTCATGCCGGGCATTGGCAGCCCGATGCCCACTGCTTCGGTCGGGAAGTAGATCGACATGCAACCCGACGTGGTTTCGGTGGCGCCATAACCCGTCGTGAAGAAGATCCGCTCGCCGATGGTCTCCACGGCCAGGCGCTGGAAGCGCTCGTACAGGGCCTGCGGCAAGCCGGCGCCGCCATACAGGGCGAGGCGAAGATTCCGGAAGAATTGCGTGCGCAGCTCCGCGTCCTGCTCGAGCGCATCGGCCAGCATCGCGTAGCCGAAGGGCACGTTGATGTGGAAGCTCGGCGGAATCTCCTTGATGTTGCGCAGCGACTCCTCGAACAGGCCGGGCAACGGCCGGCCATCGTCGATGTAGAACCGGCCACCGCTGCACAGCGTCGCAAACTGGTTGCACGCTCCCGACACGTGACTCCAGGGCAGCCAGTCGAGCATCGTTTCGGTCC
>JBAVJR010000527.1:0-4627 GCA_049687855.1 Steroidobacteraceae bacterium
TCCTGCCCTTCCTGCCCTTCTTGCCCTTCCTGCCCTTCTTGCCCTTCCGGGCCTTCCGGGCCTTCCTGCCCTTCCTAGTGCATGCCCTGGTGCGTCAGGTACACCAGCCCCACCCCCAGCGCGATGAACAGCACCTGGCCCAGGCTCGCGCGCAGGTCCACGCGACGGTGCAGTCCGGGGATGAGATCGGCCACGGCCACATAGATGAAGCTGGCAGCCGCGAGGGCCAGCGCATAGGGCAGGAAATCCAGCGCGGTGCTGAGCGCGTAATACGCGACGACGCCGCCCACCACCGAAGTGAGGCTCGAGACCAGGTTCAGGGTCATCGCCCGGGCGCGGCTGAAGCCACCGTGCAGCAGGATCGCGAGATCGCCCACCTCCTGCGGGATTTCGTGGGCGAAGACGGCAAGCGCCGTGACGATGCCGAGTTGCGGGTTCGTCATGAACGCGGCCGCCACGAGCACGCCGTCGAGCAGGTTGTGGAACGTGTCGCCGGCGAGGATCAGGTTGGCCGACGCCCGGTCGCGCGCATCGTGGCTCGGCGAGTGCATCTCGCAGGGATCGTCGTGGCAGTGACGCCAGAGCACGAATTTCTCGAGCAGGAAGAACAGCAGGATGCCGACCAGGAGTGCGAGGCCGATGCGATGAGTCGACCCGGGGCCAGCCCCGTCGAGTGCATGTGGAATCAATCCGAGGAACGCCGCCCCGAGCAGCGTCCCGGTCGCGAAGCTGACCAGGTGAGGCAACACGGCCGTGCGCCAGCGCGCGTCGAGCGTCAGGAATATGCCAGCCGCACAGGCGCTCAACAGGCCGCTCAGCGCCGTGAACACGACGATCAGGGTCAGGCTGCTCAAGGGTCGTTCTGCTGGTTGCGGGTCCGGGAGTGGCGCTCAGGTTAGCACGCGGTCCGCGTTCCATCCGGCGTCGCTGCCGGGTGCGAGCCAGGCCAGCGTAGCCATGCGGCCGGTCCGGCCGCCGTCGCGACGGAAAGAGAAGAATTCAGCGGCCTCGCGCTGCGTACAGCGACCGCCGCCACTGACACGATGGACGCCGACACGGGCCAGCGCGCGGCGCGCGAGACCGTACAGGTCGGCCTGGAAGCGGCCGGACGCGTTGCGCGCGAACGCAGCGTCGCTCGCGGCATCACGCGCGATGAAGGCGTCACGCACCTCGGGTCCGACTTCGAATGCCGCCGGCCCGATCGCTGGTCCGAGCCAGGCCACGAGCTGAGCAGGCTCCACATCGAGCGCGGCCACGGTGGCTTCGAGCACGCCGCCCACGAGCCCGCGCCAGCCGGCATGCGCCACGCCGATCCGGGTACCCGCGCGATCCGCGAACACGACCGGGAGGCAATCGGCCGTCAGCACCACGCAGACGCGGCCCGGCTCGAAGGCCACGGCGGCATCGGCACGCGGGGGCACGGCACCGGTGGCGGCAGGCCCGGGATGTTCGACGACGTGGCTGCCGTGCACCTGCTCGAGCCACAGCGGTTCCGACGGCAGTTTCGCTGCGGCCCGCAGCAATGCGCGATTCGCACGCACGTGCTGCGGATCGTCCCCGACGTGCTGGGCGAGATTGAAGCTGGCGTAGGCATCCATGCTCAGGCCGCCGCCGCGCAGCGTCGAGAGCGCACGCACGTTCGGTGCGACGTCCCAGTCGGGCGTCAGCCAGGAACCCTGCGGCGAGGACACGCCCTGCGTCATGCCTTGACGGCAGCGAGGTCTGCAGCGAGCACCGCGAGCAGCCCCAGCATGTCCGCCGGCAATGGCGCCAGCGCCTCGAGTGGCTTGCCCGTCACGGGATGCGCGAGCTGCAGCTTCGCCGCATGCAGCGCCTGGCGCGGGAACTCGCGCAACGCGATGCGCAACTCTTCGGTCGCACCTTTGGGCAAGGCGAGCCGGCCGCCGTACACGCGGTCACCGACGATCGGGTAATTGATGTGCGCGAGATGCACGCGAATCTGGTGGGTGCGCCCGGTTTCGAGCTGCACCCGCACGTGCGTGTGCGCACGGAAGCGACGGATCACGCGGTAATGCGTGACGGCGCCACGGCCGCCAGTGCGGATCGCCATCCGCACGCGGTCGGCCGGGTGGCGGTCGATCGGCGCGTCGATCGTGCCGCCCGCCGTCATCACGCCCCGGCAGATCGCTTCGTACTCGCGATGGATCTCACGCGCCTCGAGCATCCGCACCAGCGCGGTGTGCGCCTTGAGCGTGCGCGCCACGATCAGCAATCCACTCGTGTCCTTGTCGAGCCGGTGCACGATGCCGGCGCGAGGCAATTGGCCGAGTGCGGCGTCACGCGACAGCAGCGCGTTCTGCAGCGTCTGGTCGGGGTTGCCGGCACCCGGATGCACGACCAGCCCGGCGGGCTTATTGACGATGAAGACGTGCCTGTCTTCATACGCCATCAGGAGCGGGATGGCCTGCGCTGCCGCGGTCGATTCCTCGGTCACCGTGCCGGCGATGACGACGGTCTCACCGCCGTTGACCTTGTCCCTGGGGCGGTGGACGGCCCCGTCGACCAGCACTTCGCCGGCCTCGATCCAAGTCTTGAGGCGGCTGCGGGAGTAGTCGGGCAGCAGGCGGGCGAGCGCCTGGTCGAGTCGTTGCCCCGCTTCGGTCGCGGGAATCTGCAGGCTGAGTTGAACGGTTGAGGTCGGCATGTGGTCGAATTCTATATACTTCACGCCCTTCCGCAGGGTTTGACCCAGGATCCCCCGCATGGCTGCTGTCTTTTCCCGACGTTTACTCGCTTCGGCTCTGCTTGCTGTGGCCCTGCTGGGCACGGGCGGGTGCAGTAGCCTCAAGTTCTGGGACAAGGACAAGGGGGACAAGGTCATCGAGGGCTCGCCCGAGCAGCTCTACCGCGATGCGATCCAGGACATCAAGAGCAGCAACTACCCGGGCGCCATCCAGCGCTACGAGATGCTCGAGGCCCGCTACCCGTTCAGCGAACAGGCCAAGCAGGGCCAGCTCGACCTGATCTACGCCTACTACAAGAACCGGTCGGCCGATGCGGCGATCGACCAGTCGGACCAGTTCATCCGCGAAAACCCGACGCATCCGCGCGTCGACTATGCCTACTACGTCCGCGGCCTCGTGTACTTCGAGTCGGGAGCCAACTGGCTCGAGCGCAAGTTCAAGGCGGACATCGCCAAGCGCCCGCCGCATGAAGCACGCAAGTCTTTCCAGGCCTTCCAGGTGCTGGTGCAGCAGTACCCGAAGAGCCCGTACGCAGCCGACGCCCGCCAGCGCATGATTTACCTGCGCAACCGGCTGGCGGATTACGAGATCGAGGTGGCGCGCTATTACCTCAAGCGCGGCGCGTACGTAGGCGCTGCCAATCGCGCCAAGGGCGTGATCGAAGGCTACGACGGCGCGCCGGCCGTGGACGACGCACTGAAGATCCTGGCGGCTTCGTATCGCAAGCTGGAGGTCGACGACCTGGCCCAGGCCACGGACAAAGTCCGTGCCGCCAACGCTTATACAGTGCCTGACCAGATGGACCCGGCCACGGCCGGCACAGCCGCAGCAGGCACCGCCGGCGCCACCGGAGAGAGCGGCGCAGGCGGATGGCAGTTGGGCGGTGCGCCGCTGCAGGCCGGGCAGTGGGAAGCCACCGTGGGTGTCATTGCATCCAATTCGACCGACGTCGAATTCGAAGGCGGCACGACGGCCGCGATCGACAGCGGCTTTGGTTTCATGGCAGGCGCCGGCTACCACTTCACGGATCGCCTGCGGCTCGGGTCGACCTTCACGTTCGACCAGAAGGACTACAGCGCCGACGTAGCGGGCGACACCCCGGGCGAGTCCTTCGCCATCGAGGGCAGCCTCGACACGATGTCGTTGATGTTCGATGCCGCCTATACGTTTCTCACCGGGCCGTTGACGCCCTACGTCGTTGGTGGCGTGGGTTGGGCCTGGGTCGACACCAACATCGCGTCTGCGCCACCGGAAGTCGGCTGCTGGTGGCATCCATGGTGGGGCTACATCTGCACGTCCTGGCAGGATACCCGGACAGTCGACGGCCTGGCCTACGAAGTGGGCATCGGCATGCGTTACAACTTCAGCGGTTCGCTGGCGGCCGACGGCGCCTATCGGATGCGCTGGATGGACTTCGAGAATGCGACCGGCACGCCTTCGTTCGACACGCTGCAGCTGAATCTCGTCTGGAAGTTCTGAGCCCGGGGGATTCCTCAGTCGGTCTTGCCGACGAGGTGTCGCAACCGCGCCAGCATGGGCGTCACGACAGGAATCGTCAGCATCGTGCTGACCACGGCCATCAGCAGCAAAGCCGTGAACGTCGAAGCGGTGATCACTCCCTTGTCCAGCAGGATGTTGGCAAAGATGATCTCGATCAGCGCCTTGGTCTGCAGCAGCCAGCCGATCAGGCTCGCCTCGCCCGGCTGCCAGCGCAGCACGCGTCCAGCCACGCTCGTCCCGATGAGCTTGCCGCCGATGGATGCCACCAGCAGCAACCCCGCCGCCAGGAAGACCTGGGCGCCGCCAACCTGCCATTCCGTGCGCAGCCCCGTGCTCAGGAAGAACACGGGCATCATGAACAACAGGACATTGTGCCGGATCGAATCGAGCCGCTTTCGGTCGAACCAGTCACGGTCGATGGC
>JBAVJR010000528.1:0-2381 GCA_049687855.1 Steroidobacteraceae bacterium
CCCAACAGTCACTCGCGGTCAGTCAAGAGCGCGCATCGCGATCGCTCTCGCCGGCGCACTTGCAGTCTCGGCGTGCGCATCGACACCTGCGCCTACGGCGCAAATCGAAGCGGCGCAACTGGCGATCGCCAATGCCGAACAGGCGGGTGCAGGTAGCCACGCCGCTGGAGAGCTGAGCGAGGCACGGGCGAAGCTTGCGTCTGCCAATACGGCGGTGCAGGCGAAGGAGATGCTTGCCGCCGAGCAGTACGCGGAACAGTCGCAGGTGGAAGCTCAGCTCGCGACCGCGCGGGCGACGTCGATCAAGGCCCAGGCCGTGAACGAAGAAATGCAGCGCAGCACGGGGACCCTCGTGGACGAGATGCAGCGCGTCGAAGGAGAAGCGAAATGAACAACCCGATCACCTGGGCCATCAGCAGGAAGACGATACTGGCGACAGCCATGACGACGGTCCTGCTCGCCGCCTGTGCCGGCACCCCCGTGGCACCGGACGGTGCAGTCGCCGCACGCGCCAAGCTGAGCGCACTGCAGGCAGACCCCAATCTTGCAAGCCGTGCTCCCGTCGCCATCGACCAGGCGGATGCTGCCGTGCGCATCGCCGAGCAGCCCGAGAAGAACATCGACCTGGTGTCGCACAGGGTTTACGTCGCCGACCGGAAGATCGACATTGCGCGCGCGCAGGCCGAGACCCGGTACGCAGAAGACCAGCGCACGGCCTTGAGCTCGCAGCGCGAAGCGGCCCGACTGGATTCGCGGACCCGCGAAGCCGACAGCGCCAACGCCGCGGCAAGCGTGGCGCGCAACGATGCGGACCTGGCACGCAGCGACGCCGATGCGGCGAATGCGGCGGCGGCCGATCTCCAACGGCAGATTGACGCCATGCAGGCGAAGGTCACCGATCGCGGGCTGGTCCTGACGCTGGGTGATGTGCTGTTCGCGACCGGCACGGCGGAATTGCGGTCGGGTGCGACCAGCAACCTCGACCAGCTCGTGACGTTCCTCGGCAACTATCCGACACGTACCGTGATGATCGAGGGCCACACCGACAACGTCGGCAGCGGTTCCTCCAATCAGCTGTTGTCCGAGCGGCGGGCCGACTCGGTCCGCTCGCACCTGGTGCGTCGCGGCATCGATGCGGGCAGGCTCACCACGAGCGGAGCCGGGGAGAGCACGCCGGTCTCGAGCAACGACTCGGCGGCGGGTCGCCAGCAGAATCGCCGCGTGGAAGTCATCATCAGCAATCCTGCGCTGGCAGCACGCTGACCTCCCGCAGTCCAGGCCCTGATGAAGCAGTGCCCGCGACGCAAGTTGCGGGCACTTTTTCGTACGGGCGTTCCGGCTGGGTTGATTGCCGCTACCTGCTCAAGGCGGTCGCGTTCATCTGACCGTCCTATGTGTGCAAGCGCACAGACGCTCGCCGGGAATGCCGGGATTCTCCCTCCTTAAGGCGGAACACTCCGTCCGGTCGCCCCTGCCGCAAATGGGCGTCTATCACGGAGCGTGACCTTGCCCGAGACTGGAAATGGGCCCAACTTGGCCGACGCCAGTGCCAAGGCCACCGGCATCACTGAACTGCGCCGCGAGGCCGCACTGCTCAAGACCGGCGCGTTGCAGAACGCGATCCTGACCAGCGCCAATTTCTCGATCATCGCCACCGACGAGAAAGGGATCATCCAGCTGTTCAACGTCGGTGCCGAGCGAATGCTCGGCTACCAGGCCGCCGAGGTCGTGAACCGGATCCGGCCGAGCGACATCCACGATCCCGAGGAAGTGATGGCGCGCGCGCAGGCGTTGAGTGTCGAACTCGGGACCACCATTACGCCGGGCTTCGAGGCGCTGGCGTTCAAGGCCTCGCGCGGCATCGAAGACATCTACGAGCTGACCTACATCTGCAAGGATGGCAGCCGTTTCCCGGCCATCGTGTCGATCACGGCGCTGCGCGACGACTACGACGACATCATCGGCTACCTGCTGATCGGCACCGACAACTCCGTGCGCAAGCAGGTCGAGCTGGAACTGCTCAACGCGATGTCCATCGCCGAGAAGGCCAATCTCGCCAAGTCGGATTTCCTGTCCAGCATGAGCCACGAACTGCGCACGCCGCTCGGCGCGATCCTTGGCTTCGCGCAACTCATCGAGTCCGGCACGCCCAAGCCGACGCCGTCGCAGAAACGCAGCGTCGAGCAGATTCTGAAGGCAGGCTGGTACCTGCTGGAGTTGATCAACGAGGTCCTCGATCTCGCGTTGATCGAGTCGGGCAAGCTGTCGCTGTCGCCGGAACCCGTCTCACTGGCCGACGTCATGCTCGAGTGCCAGACGATGATCGAGCCGCAGGCGCAGCAACGCGGCATCCGCGTGAGCTTTCCCCGGTTGGACGTACC
>JBAVJR010000529.1:0-2133 GCA_049687855.1 Steroidobacteraceae bacterium
CTGCTGCCGGGCGCGGGCCGTGGCTCGCGCCGCCCCCCATCGTCATCGGGCCCTATCGGCTCGAGGGGCACGCGCTGCTGGCGCCGATGGCGGGCGTGACGGATCTGCCCTTCCGGCGGCTTTGCCGCCGGCTGGGTGCCGCGCTCGCCGCCGGAGAAATGATCGCGGCTGATCCGCGCCTCTGGGACACGGAGGAATCCCGACGACGCCGGGATCACACCGACGAACCGGAACCGCGCGTCGTGCAGATTGCGGGCGGCGACCCCGACTTCATGGCCGATGCCGCGCGTCGCAATGCCGATGCCGGCGCGCAGGTCATCGACATCAACATGGGCTGTCCGGCGAAAAAAGTGTGCAGCAAGGATGCCGGTTCGGCGCTGCTGCGCGACGAACGCCACGTGGCAGCCATCCTGAGCGCCACCGTCGCGGCCGTCGACTTGCCGGTGACGCTCAAGATCCGCACCGGATGGGCGCCCGATCAACGCAATGCGGTGAACATCGCGCGCATTGCCGAGCAGGCGGGCATCCAGGCACTCGCCGTGCATGGCCGCACCCGTGCCTGCCGCTTCAATGGCGAAGCGGAGTACGCGACCATTGCTGCGGTGAAACAATCAGTTCGCATTCCAGTGTTTGCCAACGGCGACATCGACTCGCCAGCCAAGGCGATCGAGGTGCTGCGGGCGACGGGCGCCGACGGGATCATGATCGGGCGCGCGGCGCAAGGCCGACCGTGGATTTTCGGCGAGATCGACGCCCTGCTGCAGGGAAGGATCCAGTCGCCACCTGCCATCCCGGAAGTGCGTGATATCATGCTCACGCACCTGCGCGATTTGTACGAATTCTACGGCCCCGAGCCTGGCGTCAGGATCGCGCGCAAGCACATCGGATGGTATTGCTCAGGACGCCCGCAGGCGCAGGCGTTCCGTCAGTCCGTCATGCAGGCAGTGTCGGTCGAGGCACAGCTCGCGCAGGTGCGTGCCTACTTCGACGCGCTGGAAGACTCCGCGGCCGCCGTGGCGGCCTGACGATTCTTCATCCCGCGCCGGGGCGTGATGAACAAGATGAGAGGAAGTCCCGCCATGGCGGCGCGCAGCAGACAAGCGAACACCCGACACGAATCGAAACCGGCGAGCCACGCGACCAACGGCCACGGCGTGCCGCTGCGTTCGCTCACCGAGCAGGCACTCGACAGTTACTTCGCGAGCCTCAACGGCCACGCTCCCGGTCACCTGTACGACCTGGTCATGCGCGAAGTCGAGGAGCCGCTCTTCCGTGCGGTCCTCGATTTCTCCGCGGGCAACCAGAGCCGCGCCGCCGATATCCTCGGCATCAACCGCGGCACGCTGCGCAAGAAGCTGCGCGTCTACGGCATCGCAGGCTGACGCCAGTGAACCCGCCCGTCCTGCGCGCACTGGTCAGCGTCTCCAACAAGGAAGGCCTGCTCGAATTCGCGCAGGAGCTGGCGCGCCGCGGCGTGCAGATCATTTCGACCGGCGGCACGGCCAGGCTGTTGCGGGGCGAAGGCGTCGAGGCGATCGACGTGTCCGCGGTGACCGGCTTTCCGGAGATCATGGACGGCCGGGTCAAGACGCTGCACCCGAAGATCCACGGCGGCTTGCTCGGCCGGCGCGGCATCGACGACGCCGTCATGCGTGAGAACGGCATCGAGGCGATCGACCTCGTCGTCGTCAACCTGTACCCGTTCGCCGCGACGATCGCCAGGCCGGGTTGCACGTTCGAGGACGCCGTCGAGAACATCGACATCGGCGGGCCGGCGATGGTGCGCGCTGCCGCGAAGAATCATGACCGCGTCGCCATCGTGGTCGACCCGCTCGATTACGGCCCGGTGCTCGCCGAGATGGATCGTGCCGACGGCGGCATCGGCGACGACACCCGGCTGCGGCTTGCTGCCAAGGCATTCGCACACACGGCGCAGTACGACGCGATGGTGGCTTCGTACCTGTCGCAGGCGGTTCGCTCCAGCAGCACTGGCGGCACGGCGGCGGCCGACTTCCCCGACCTGTTGCCGCTGCAGTTTCGCAAGCGGCTCGACCTGCGCTATGGCGAAAACCCGCATCAGCAAGCCGCGTTCTACGTCGCAAGCGACGCACAGGGCGCGAGCGTGGGCTCGGC
>JBAVJR010000530.1:0-10150 GCA_049687855.1 Steroidobacteraceae bacterium
GCGGCACGTTCGTGATCAACCCGGACGGCGTGATCAAGACCCTCGAGATCCACGACAACGCGATCGCCCGCGACGTCAAGGAAACGCTGCGCAAGCTCAAGGCCGCCCAGTACGTCGCCGCGCACCCCGGCGAAGTCTGCCCCGCCAAGTGGAATGACGGTTCGAAGACGATCAAGCCGTCGCTCGACCTCGTCGGCAAGATCTGATGCTCGACTCCGAACTCAAGGAACAGCTCCAGGGCTACCTCGGCCGGCTCACGCAGCCGGTCGAGATCATCGCCGCGCTGGACGACTCGGCTGCCGCCCGCGAAATGCAGGAGCTGCTGCAGCAGGTCGCGCCGCTGTCGAGCCTGACCAGTTACCGCGAGATCCGCGGCAACGCGATCCCCGCGGGCAAGCGCGTCCCGTCTTTCCAGGTCACGCGAGCCGGGGCCGACATGGGTGTCGAGTTCGCCGGCATTCCGCTGGGTCACGAGTTCACGTCGCTCGTGCTTGCCCTGCTGCAGGCCGGCGGTTATCCGCCCAGGGTCGATGCGCACGTAATCGAGCAGATCAAGGCGCTCGATGGCGAGTTCAACTTCGAGATCTTCATCTCGCTCTCTTGCCACAACTGCCCCGAGGTCGTGCAGTCGCTGAACCTGCTGGCCGTGCTGAACCCGGGCGTGCGCACGACGATGATCGACGGCGCGCTGTTCCAGCCCGAGGTCGAGGCCCGGCAGATCATGGCCGTGCCATACGTGTTCCTGAACGGCAGGGAGTTCTCGCAGGGCCGCATCAGCCTCGAGGAAATCCTGGCGAAGATCGACACCGGCGCCGGTGAGCGTGCTGCCGAAACCATCAGCGCCAGGGAGCCGTTCGACGTGCTCGTCGTCGGCGGTGGCCCCGCGGGCTCGTCTGCGGCGATCTACGCGGCCCGCAAGGGCATCCGCACGGGTGTCGTGGCCGACCGTTTCGGCGGCCAGGTGATGGACACGCTCGGCATCGAGAACTTCATCTCCGTCCGGGCGACCGAGGGTCCGAAGCTCGCGGCGGCGCTGGAGGAGCACGTCAAGCACTACGACGTCGACATCATGAACCTGCAGCGCGCTGCCGCACTGGAGCCCGCGGGCGAGGATGGCCTGTTCACGGTCAGGCTGGAAAGCGGTGCGGCGCTCAGGAGCCGCACCGTGATCATCTCCACCGGCGCCCGCTGGCGGCAGATGAACGTCCCCGGCGAGAAGGAATACTCCGGCAAGGGCGTGGCCTACTGCCCGCACTGCGACGGCCCGCTGTTCAAGGGCAAGCGCGTCGCCGTGATCGGCGGCGGCAACTCCGGCGTCGAGGCCGCGATCGACCTCGCGGGCATCGTCGCGCACGTCACGCTGATCGAGTTCGACGGCAAGCTCCGCGCCGACGAAGTGCTGCAGCGCAAGCTGCGCAGCCTGCCGAACGTGCGCACGGTCGTCTCGGCGCAGACCACTGAAGTGCACGGCGCGGATGGCAAGGTCAGCGCGCTGAGCTACCGGGACCGCAGCTCGAGCGAAGTCCACCGCGTCGAACTCGAAGGCGTGTTCGTGCAGATCGGCCTGCTGCCCAACACCGACTGGCTCAAGGGCACGGTCGCGCTGTCGCCGCGCGGCGAGATCGAGGTGGACGGCAGGGGCCAGACGTCGCTGCCGGGCGTGTTCGCGGCTGGCGACGCCACGACGGTGCCGTACAAGCAGATCATCATCGCGATGGGTGAAGGCTCGAAGGCGGCGCTCAGCGCGTTCGATCACCTGATCCGCGTGCCGGTGTCGCCGGCGGGCGAGGCCGCCGCGGCGTAAGTCCACTCCCCGCGCGCACGAGGCCGGGGCGGAGCGCTAGTTCCGCACGAAATCCAGCAGATGGGAGGCGACGGCCAGCATGTGCGCCACGCCGAGCACGATCAGGGCGCGCGCTGAGAGGATGTGCCAGCCGCGCCACGTGATGGCGTCGCTCGAACCCTGGACCAGGAACCACATCGCACCGGTCGCGCCGGTGACGACGATCGCGACGAGCAGCAATCCTTCGATCACCCCGCCGATACCGGCCGCTTTTCCGGGCACGTACTGTTTCCAGCAGCCACCGCGCATCAGCACAGCGGCGTAGGCGAGCCCAAGCACGAGCGCGAGCCAACCGAGCGCCACGTGCGCGTAGTCGAAGAAACCGGCGCTGGCCGGGATTCGACGCAGCATCGATACCCAGGGGCTCGTCAGCACGAGCCACAGCGCCAGCAGCGTCACCGCCAGGTGCAACCGGTTGACGATCGCTTCACGTTGCACGGCGTTCATGGTTACGACGCAACCGGCTGCGTCAGCGCGGTGCCCTGCCCTCGGCCAGCGCCGCGATGCGCCCCGCGAAACGACGCACCTCGTCCCACGGCGTGAACTCGACGTTCGTGTGCAGGTCGGTCGGGCCGCCGGTCAGCCGCATGATGAAGCGAATCGCGTGCCGGTCGAAGGGGCCATAGCGCTGGTAGTCGAGCACACCGCCGAACACGGCGAGCAGCTGCGGCCGCCACGTCGTGAGCGCCAGGAACTTCTGCATGTAGGGGTTCGTCTCGGGCGTGTTCTTGCGCGGTTTGCGCGCGACGAGACTGATGGAAAAGAACGCGCTCGGCTTCGCATCGAGCAGCGCGCGGTGCTCTTCGATGAACGCGTAGACCGCCGGATTGTGCTTGCCGTGACGGATGCTGGCGCCGATCACGATCGCGTCGAACGTCGCGGCGTCCTGCGGGCCGTCGACCAGTGGCCGCACCTCGGCCGTGTGCCCCAGCCGCGCCAGCTCGTCGCGCATCACGCCGCTGACCTTGAGCGTGTGACCGTACACGCCGTGGTACAAAAACAGGATCCTGGCCACGCAGCAGTCACCTTCGGTTCGAGTCGCCGGACGCGATTCTAGCCGCCGGGACGACCGGCCGGGGATCGGTAGTCACCCCGCCAGGCCGCGCACCCCGGCGTCACGCGCTTGTCAGGAGTGCATGGCAAGGTAAGGTGTCGCCCTGCCACCGACTGCCGAGCCACGAGCCGCCAATGTCCCGGATCCTGAGATTCCTCGCATCGTTCCTGGTCGTGCCCGGGGTGGGTTCCTCGCCCGTCCTTGCCGCAGAGCCGGAGGAGCCCGCCGCCGCGGCCTGGTACCGCTCCGGCGCCGACGTCGTGGCGCGGCACGCAAGTGAGCGGGTCGACCGGCACCGGGCGCGCAACGTGATCCTGTTCGTCGGCGACGGCATGGGAGTCTCGACCGTCACCGCGGCTCGCATCCTCGCGGGACAGCGCGCGGGCGGCAGCGGCGAGGACCACCAGCTCGCGTTCGAGACCCTGCCCTTCCTGGCGCTCTCGAAGACCTACAGCACGACACAACAGACATCCGATTCGGCCCCCACGGCGACAGCCATGGTGGCCGGCATCAAGACGCGGGACGGCGCGATATCCGTCGACGAAACCGTGAATCGCAACGAGCGGGATGCGGCCGTCATCGCGCGGCATGCCGTTACGACCATCCTGGAACAGGCCGAGGCGCACGGCCTGTCGACCGGCATCGTGACGACCACGCGCGTCACTCACGCGACGCCAGCCGTCAATTACGCGCACACCGCCAATCGCGAGTGGGAATCGGACGCGGACCTGCCCGCTGGCGCAAGCGTCACCGACATCGCAGCGCAGCTGGTCGCGGCGCAGCGCAAGTACGGCATCGAAGTGGTGCTCGGCGGTGGACGCATGCAGTTCATGCCGGCGACGGCCACCGATCCCGAATACGCGTCGCACCAGGGATCCCGCCGGGATGGCCGGTCGCTGATCGACGAATGGCTCGCCGCCCAACCCGCTTCGAGCTACGTGTGGAATCGCGAGCAGCTCGCCGCGATCGACCCGCAGCACACGCAGCACCTGCTCGGTCTCTTCGAACCGTCGCACATGCAGTACGAAGCGGACCGGCGCGCCAGTGACGAGCCTTCGCTCGCCGAGATGACGGCCAAGGCCATCGGCATCCTGCGCAACAACCGCAAGGGGTTCTACCTGATGGTGGAAGGCGGCCGCATCGATCACGCGCACCACGCCGGCAACGCTCATCGCGCGCTCACCGACACGCTCGCGCTGGCAGACGCGGTGCGCACTGCGCAGGAACTCACGAATGCGCGCGACACCCTGATCATCGTCACGGCCGACCACAGCCACGTCTTCACGATGGGAGGCTACACGCGGCGTGGCAACCCGATCCTCGGCCTGGTCATCGAGCCCGGCAGGACCCGGCCCGATCTGGCCCGCGACGGCAGGCCGTACACGACGCTCGGCTACATGAACGGGTCCGGGCATGCGGACCTGCCGGCCGACAGCGATCCGGAAGTGCGACGGCCGATCAATGCGGGGCGCCACATTGCAGCCGACGACGACACGGATTCGCCAGGTTTCTACCAGGAAGCGCTGGTGCCACTGGAATCCGAAACCCACGGCGGCGAGGACGTGGCGATCTATGCCGGCGGCCCGCAGGCCCACCTGTTCCGCGGCACGATGGAACAGCACACGATCTACCACGTGATGCGCCGCGCGCTGGGGTTCTGAGAGGCTCATCCAACGGGCCTCGCGGCGGTGTCATCGACGGTGCCGCCGCCGGATTATCGACCGGGCACTACAATTCTGCCGCCGTTCCCAGCCCGCGCTCCAGCGCGTTCCGATACACCACCAGCGCGCTGACCAGGTCCTGCGCCGCGACGCCGAGCGATTTGTAGACGGTCACGTCGTCGTCGGCCAACCGGCCCGGCACCGTGCCGCTCAGCACGTCGCCGATCTCACCGAGGATATGGGCTTCCGTCACCCGGCCGGCCTTGATCGCATCGAGCAGTTCGCCCGCCTGCGCCAGCGCACTGCCCCGGTAATCGACGAAGTAACGCGACAGCGCGACCAGGTCGTCGTCGACCTCGCGCGAACCCGGGATCGCAGCCCCGACGAGGCAAAGGTGCGTGCCGCCACGAATGTCGCGACCGAACAGGAGGGCGGTGGGCGACCCCGTGACGGTGCAGATCACGTCGGCTTCGGCCGCAGCGGCCGCGATCGACCTCGCGATCTCCACGTGCACGCAGCCTGCGGCCAGCGCGTAACCCGCGAGTTCACTCGTGGCCTCCGGATCGCGTCCCCACAGCAGCACCCGTTGAAAGGGGCGCACGGCCTGGAACGCATCGATGTGCGAACGCGCTTCTTCGCCCGTGCCGATGATGGCGAGCGTGCGCGAGTCGGCGCGCGCCAGTGCTCGCGTCGCGACGACGCTGGCCGCGGCCGTGCGAATCGCCGTGAGCGCACTCGCTTCCATGATCGCGACGGGGCGCCCGTGCGCGGACTCGTACAGCACGTACAGACCCACGTGCGACGAGAGCCCCACCCTGGGGTTGCCCGGGAACAGGCTCAGCAGCTTGATGCCGAAGCATTCGGGATCGCCGAGGTACCCCGGCATCCAGGCGAGCCTGCCGTCGCCCGAGGGCAGCGGCATGGACTGCCGCAACGGCATCAGCACCTTGCCGGCGCTGACGCTGCGCATCGCCTGTTCCACCGCGTCGACGCATGCACCGAACGGCAGCAGCTCGCGCACTTCGCGGGCGGAAATGACGCGCAGTTCGAGCGGGAGCTGTTGCACGGGCGCAGCCTAGCGCACCCGTTCGACCCCACAAAGCAAAACGGCCCCCGAAGGGGCCGTCTGCTGCTTCCTCTTTCCAGTCGGCTGCCGTCAAGCCGCCGACCGGTCCGGATCAGCCTGAACGCTTACCAGCGGCGGGGACGTTCCGTCTTCGCCTGGGCTTCGTTCACCTTCAGGGCGCGGCCGCCCATCTGGAAACCGTTCAGCGTCTGGATCGCCTTGGCGGCCTCGGAGTTCGAGGTCATCTCGACGAAGCCGAAGCCACGGGGTTGACCCGTGTCACGGTCGTTGATCAGGGCAACCGAGTCGACGGTGCCGTGGGCCGAGAACAGCTCACGCACGGCGTCTTCGGTGGCGGAAAAAGGGAGGTTACCGACGTAAATCTTGGACATTTGAATACTCACTGACAAAAGTCCTTGCGGCCGTGCCCATCGAAACGACGGGCTGAATCAGCCTGGGGACCGGGAAACGCAAGGCATGAGGCAGCGCGGCTGGAAGAACTCCCGGTTTTGAGGCGGGGCGATCACAGTCGCGTGGCAACGGTGCCACGTGGATCGGAAACTCTTCGGCTAAGCGCTGGGACTGGAGCTGCGCGAAAACTCGCGAGAACCGCCCAAACAGAAAGTAGAAGGGAGACTACCCGCGGCGGACTATACGCCCTTTCCCCGCAACGGGTCGGTTTATTTCCAGACGCAGGTCACGGGGTTGCTGTATCGTGCGTGCGCCGCGCCCTGCTTGAGCCTTCCGCCTCTCAGTGACCTCGGCATTACCCGCCGTACCGGCACACCCAGGTGAATGAATGGCTAAGGAAGAACTCATCGACATGCAGGGCACCGTCAACCAGGTGCTGCCCGACACGCGCTTTCTCGTGACGCTGGAAAACGGCCACGAGATCACCGCCTACCTCTCCGGCAAGATGCGCAAGCACCGCATCCGCATCCTGGCCGGCGACAAGGTGACACTGGAAATGTCGCCATACGACCTGACCAAGGGTCGCATCAATTTCCGCGAGAAGGACGTCCGCGGCCCCACGACCGGCGCCCGCCCGGCCTTCGCCCGCCGCCGTTAAGGTTCCCGGCTGAACAGGCGATCGAGCAGGCCCGGGCTGGCTCGAGACGTCACCGTCGGCGTGGCTTTCGTGACGCGGAAGCCGCTGCTTGGCCCCGGCACTTTCGATATTCAAATCAGCTAGTTGCCGCGCAAACTTCGCGGAATCCCGCGGTCAGGCACGAACCCGTGTTGCCACCCCCCCATGCGCGCGGTAACGTCCGTCGCGTTTCCCTCCCCTGTCAATCAAAGAGTGAGTCATGACCATCACGAGCCTTCGCCCGTCGATCAACTTCGCGCTCGGTCTCATCGCCTTGGCGAGCCTGCCGAGCCTCGCTGCAGCCGACGTCGTGACTGGCACCGTCACGCCAGCCGCAGCCAAAGCCGTCATCGTCGATGCCGCGGGCAAGACCGTTGCCGAACTGAAGCCCGGCGCGTACCAGCTGCAGCTGGCCCCGGGTCGCTACAAGGCAAAGTGCCTGGCACCGACGCAGCGTGAACAGGAATTCCTGAGCCTCTCGGAACCCGTCACCGTCAACGTCGACTGCGGCTGACCGGCGCCCGTTCGTGACGCACGAAACCGACAGGCCACCGCGCCGCGACTGGCGCGAGAACGCGAAGTTCACGGCCAACATCGTCAACTCGCTCGCGATCCCGCTGCTGACGGTCGCGGCCACCATCGTCGGCCTCTACGCCACCAACACGCTCAAGGAACGCGAGATCGCGATCGCCACCAAGAACAACTCGCAGTCGCTGCGCAACCAGCGCGAGGAGTCGGAGACGAACCTGCGTTCGGCGATGTTCCGCGAGCTGGTGGGGCCGCTGCTGCAGAGCGAGACCGAGCAGGTGAAGGCCGGCGCGAACACGGACCTGCCGCGCGCCCAGCGTCTCGCGCTGCTGGCTGAACTGCTTGCACTGAATTTCCACGAGCACTTCGAACTCGGCCCGCTGCTGCGTTACGTCGATACCCTGCCCGGCCAGACCGAAGAGGCACGCGCCCGGTTGCGCAGCACCTCGCGTCGCGTGATCTCGCGACAGCTCGCGCCACTGCTGTCGACAGCCGTGGATAAGGAGGGGCGCAGCCCGTCCTTCCTCGAGATCTCGTTGAACTCCGATGGCACCGAGGCGGCCGACAAGCTGCTCTCGTGCGCCGTACCCGGTACTGCGGATACGACAAGTGCATCGCTCGCGCTGAACTGCTCGAGCACCGCGCAGGGCACACCCCTGCGTATCGCCTCGCCCGATGGACGGGATAACCTGCAGGTTAATATCCGCGCGGTCAGCTGGGCCGCGCAGACGGTCGGCGTCTATTCCGTGCTGCTCGGGGCCAACGGCGAAACGCAGGCGCACACGCCGCCGATCGAGTTCACGCTCTCGCCCTACTCGTTCCCGTTCTCGGACAACACGCTGCTGCCGAGCGGCAACCGGTTCGGCATCTACCTGACGCGCATCGACGACATCCCCGGCGTCGCGCGGATCATGCGGCTGTCGTTCGTCTGGTTCCCCAAGGACTTCGTGCCGCCGCGCGAGCGGCCGTTCGATCTCGACGTGCACGAGCCCACGCAGGACGTGGCGGAGCCCGCGCAGAAGGACAAACTGTAGCCGTGGATTTCGACAACGAGCCCGAACGCCCGATGCGGGACGACATCCGTATGCTCGGGCGACTGCTCGGCGACACGGTTCGCGACCAGGAGGGCAGTCCCTCGTTCGACGTGGTCGAGCGCGTGCGGCAGAGCGCCATCGCGTTCCACCGTGACGAGAACGTCGCGGCGCGGCGCGAGCTCGAGCGCATCCTCGACGGCCTGAGCCGCGAGCAGACGATGATCGTGGCGCGCGCGTTCAGCTACTTCTCGCACCTGGCCAACCTCGCCGAAGACCTGCACAACAGCCGCCGCAAGCGGCAGTCCGACATCGATGGCGGACCGCCGGCGGACGGCAGCCTGGCGCGGGCGCTCGACCGCGTCGCGGCGGCCGGGGTTGCGCTGGAGTCGCTGTCGCAGTTCTTCCGCGACGGCATCGTCGTGCCGGTGCTGACCGCGCACCCCACGGAAGTCCAGCGCAAGAGCGTGCGCGACCTGGAGATGCAGCTCGAGCGGCTGCTGCAGACGCGCGAGCGCACTCGCCTCACGCCGCAGGAGCAGGCCGCCAACGACGAAGCGATCCGCGGTGCCGTGCTCTCGCTGTGGCAGACCCGCATGCTGCGGCTCGAGAAGCTCGAGGTGCTCGACGAGGTGGCCAACGGCCTGTCGTTCTTCGAGCAGACGTTCCTGCCGGAAGTGCCCTTGCTGTACGGCGCGCTCGAGGACGAGCTGCAACGGCGCTACCCGGGCGGCGCGACGCCCGAACTGCCCTCGTTCCTGCGGATCGGCTCGTGGATCGGCGGCGACCGCGACGGCAACCCTTTCGTGACGGCAGACGTGCTCGAGCGCACGCTGCGCATGCAGTCGTCGCGCGTATTCGAGTATTACCTCGAGCAGCTGCACACGCTCGGAGCCGAGCTCTCGATGACGACGCTCGTCACCGAGGTCTCGGCGGAACTGAACGCGCTGGCCGACCGCTCGCCCGACAAGAGCCCGCATCGCCGCGACGAACCGTATCGGCGCGCGCTCACCGGGCTGTACGCCAGGGTCGCAGCGACGGCGCGCGAGCTGGACATGCACGAACCGTTGCGGCACGCGGTCGGCGACGCCCCGCCGTATGCCTCCGTAGCCGAGTTCGCCGCCGACCTCGAGATCATCCGCCGCTCGCTCGACGCGCACGACTCCGCCCTGCTGGCCCGCGGCCGGCTGCGTCGCTTGCGGCGCGCCGCCGACGTGTTCGGTTTCCACCTCGCGGCGGTGGACCTGCGCCAGAACTCGGACGTGCACCAGCGCGTCGTCAGCGAATTGTTCGCGGCGGCGCGGCCGGACATCGGCTATTCGTCGCTGGATGAGGCCGGGCGTGTGCGCGTGCTGGCGGAGGAACTGGCGACCCCGCGACTGCTCAGTTCGCCCTACATCGAGTACTCCGCCGAAACCCGCAGCGAACTCGCGATCCTGCAGACCACGGCTCAGATGCACCGGCGCTACGGCGCCGCATGCATCCCCAATTACGTGATCTCGAAGTGCGACGGCGTGTCCGACGTGCTCGAAGTGGTGCTGCTGCTGCGCGAGGCCGGTCTCTACCGCGCGACGGACGCCCACCTCTGCTGCAACGTGATCCCCTTGTTCGAGACGATCGCGGACCTGCGCAATGCGGCTGGTGCCATGGATGCGCTGCTGTCGATTCCGGTGTACGCGCGCATGCTCGTCTCGCGCGGCAAGGCGCAGGAAGTGATGCTCGGGTATTCCGACAGCAACAAGGACGGCGGTTACCTGACCTCGCGCTGGGAGCTGTTCAAGGCGCAGACCGAGCTAGTCGCGACTTTCGGCAAGCACGGCATCCGCCTGCGGCTGTTCCACGGCCGCGGCGGTTCGGTCGGCCGCGGCGGCGGCCCGACC
>JBAVJR010000531.1:0-4497 GCA_049687855.1 Steroidobacteraceae bacterium
GCCATCCTCGAGACCGGGACGCTCGTCGGTCGCGGCGTGATCATCGACATCGGGGTCGTGGTCGACCACGAATGCCGCATCGGTGACTTCTGCCACCTCAAGCCTGGCACGGTCATGGGGCCGCGCAGCGACGCCCCGTCTCCGCTGTGAGGCGGATGAACAGCCGGACAGCGCGCCAATGAAGATCCTCTATGTCAATCATTACGCCGGTTCGACCGCTCACGGCATGGAATTCCGGCCGTTCTACCTCGCGCGCGAATGGGTCCGCGCGGGGCACGAAGTGCTGATCGTCGCTGCGTCGTATTCGCACGTGCGTGCGGTCCAGCCGGAAATGGACGGACCCGAGCGCAACGAGGTCATCGACGGAGTGCGGTACCGCTGGTACCGGACGCCCGCGTACGCCGGGAACCACGCCGGGCGCATTCACAACATGCTGTCGTTTCTCGGCACACTTTTTCGTGACGCGCGACGACTTGCGGACGAGTTCAAGCCGGATGTCGTGATCGCGTCGAGCACCTATCCGATGGACATCTGGCCGTGCCGCCGCATCGCCCGGCGCGCCAACGCCCGCCTCGTGTTCGAAGTCCACGACCTCTGGCCGCTGACACCGATGCAACTCGGCGGTATGTCGCGCTGGCACCCGTTCATCGTGCTCGTGCAATGGGCCGAGGACTACGCCTACCGTCATGCGGACAAGGTCGTCTCGCTCCTGCCGAAGGCCGACAGTTACATGCGTGCACGCGGCATGGAGGCGTCGAAGTTCGTCTGCATTCCGAACGGCATCGACGATGCCGAATGGAAGGATGCCGAGCCGTTACCGGAATTCGTCAAGGCGCGCGTCGACGAGCTCCGTGCGGGCGGTTTGCCGTTGGTCGGGTATGCGGGTACGTACGGCCTGGCCAATGCGCTGGACCTGCTGCTCGATGCGGCCCGTCTGCTGCAGGGAGTCGCGCGCATCGTCATGGTCGGCGGCGGACCCGAGCGCGACAGACTGCTGCAAAGGATCAACGACGAAGGGCTCGACAATGTCACTCTGCTGCCTCCGATCCCGAAACGGGCCGTCCGGACGTACCTCGAGGCCGTCGACATCGCGTTCATGGCCATGCTGCCGGAGCCGCTGTACCGATACGGCATCGCACCGAACAAGCTCGTGGATTACATGATGTCGGGCCTGCCGATCGTCTTCTCGGCCAAGGCCGGCAACGATCCCGTGGCCGAGGCAGGTTGCGGCATCACCGTGCCGCCTGGTGATCCAGCGGCCATCGCGGAGGCCGTCCGCAACCTTGCGGCGTTGTCAGCGGACGAGCGTTCGGCGATGGGTGCCTCGGGCCGGGATTTCATCTTGCGGAACCAGACCTATCGAGTGCTCGCCGATCGATTTCTCCGGCCGTTGAACGCATCTGGTGTCGTTGCGTCATGACCGACGAGATCGACGGAATCGCCCAGCGCTACGAACGCCGCAAGGCGTACGCCGGTGGCCGCTACGTCCGGCTCAACTGGGACGTGCTCGCCCTCAGCCAGGAGCGACAGCGCGCCATGGTGTCGTTGCTCACGCGGCAGGGTATCCGTGACCTGGCCGGGATCGAAATCCTCGAGGTCGGTTGCGGCACAGGTGCCAACCTGGTTGAGCTGATGTTTCTCGGGGCGCAGCCGGAGCGACTGGCGGGAAACGAATTGCTGCCCGACCGGATCGAAATCGCGCGCCGGCGACTGCCGGAGTCGGTGCGCCTGTTCCCCGGAAACGCCGCTGCTCTCGAAATCGAGCCGGGTACGTACGACATCGTCTATCAATCGGTGGTGTTCAGTTCAGTGCTTGACGATGACCTGCAGCGCACGCTGGCCGACGCAATGTGGCGCTGGGTGAAGCCGGGCGGCGGCATACTCTGGTACGACTTCATCTACGACAATCCGTCCAATCCCGACGTCCGCGGTGTGCCGCTGCGGCGTGTCAGGCAGCTGTTTCCCGCGGGCCGCATCCAGTGGAAGCGAGTGACCCTCGCACCGCCCCTCGCGCGTCGCGTCGTACGCGTTCACCCGTCCCTGTATGCCCTCTGCAATGCCGTGCCCTTGTTGCGTACGCACATTCTTTGTTTCATCGAGAAGACATGACACAGGATTTCCTGCCATTTGCCCTGCCCGAGATCGGCGAAGATGAAATCGCCGAGGTGGTCGGTGTGCTGCGATCCGGCTGGGTGACCACCGGCTCGAAGGCGCGGCAGTTCGAGACGGACTTCGCGGAGTTTCTGGGCGGGGGACTGGAAGCGATTGCCGTCAACTCCGCCACGGCGGGGTTGCACCTGGGGCTCGAGGCGCTGGGCATCGGTCCGGGCGATGAAGTTATCACCACGACCCATACGTTCACCGCGACGGCGGAGATCATTCGCTACCTTGGCGCCGACCCTGTCTTCGTCGACATCGACCCAGCGACGCTGTGCATCGACGCAGCCGCGGCCGAAGCCGCTGTCACCGGGCGCACGAGGGCAGTGATCCCGGTCCATTTCACCGGCCTTGCGGCGAACATGTCCGCCCTGCTCGCGATGGCGCGTCGACATGGACTGCGCGTCATGGAGGATGCGGCGCATGCGCTGCCGACGACGTGTGGGGGCCGCCTCGTCGGAACGCTCGACAGCGACGTGACGGTGTTCAGCTTCTATGCCAACAAGACCATCACGACGGGTGAGGGCGGAATGCTCGTGACGCGCGACCGTGCGATCGCGGATCGCGCACGCCTGATGCGTCTGCACGGCATCAATCGCGACGTGTTCGACCGGTTCACGTCGAAGACTCCAAGCTGGTACTACGAGATCGTGGCACCCGGTTACAAGTACAACCTCACGGACATCGCCGCAGCGATCGGCATCCACCAGTTGCGGCGCGTACATGAATTCCAGGGCAAGCGCGCGCGGTTGGTGGCGGCGTACGACGCCGCACTGGCCGACCTGCCGATCGTGCGGCCGCCGCATGCGCCGGCCGGGGACACGCACTCATGGCACCTCTATGTTTGCCAGCTGGCGGATACCGTCGCCGTCGACCGGAACACGTTCATCGAACGCATGTTCGCCCAGGGCATCGGTTGCAGCGTGCACTACATCCCGCTCCACCTGCAGCCGTACTGGCGCGACCGGTACGGGCTGACCGCCGCGATGTTCCCCGAGAGCCAGCGAGTCTATGAACGCACGTTCTCGCTGCCGCTGCACACGCAAATGACCGAAGCGGACACCGCGCGGGTTGCTGCGGCGGTAAAGAACGCATTGAGATGTTGCTGAAGCGAATCTTCGACCTGCTCGTGAGCGGCATCGCGCTGGTACTGATCGCGCCAGTCCTGCTGGCGATCGGCCTGGTCATCAAATTGGACTCGCCGGGTCCGGTCTTCTTCCGGCAGGAGCGGGTCGGTCGATTCGGCCGGACGTTCAGGATCCACAAGTTTCGCAGCATGGGGGTCGACGCGCCCGCGCGCGGGCCGCAACTCACCGTCGGCAAGGACGCACGCGTCACGCGGGTCGGCGGATACCTGCGGCGTCACAAGCTCGACGAACTGCCGCAGTTGATCGACGTCTTCATGGGCGACATGAGCATCGTCGGCCCTCGACCCGAGGTGCCTCGATACGTGGCGCTTTATTCGCCCGAGGATCGCGATCTGGTCCTGTCGGTGCGGCCGGGAATCACCGATCGGGCGTCGGTCGAGTTCAAGGACGAGAGCGAAATACTGGGCGCGGCCGCCGATCCTGAAGTGGTCTACCACACCGATATCCTGCCCAGGAAACTGGCGTACTACCGGGCCTACGTCCTGGAACGGTCGTTCGGGGGCGATATCAAGATTATTTTCGCGACTCTGAAGGCGCTTCTGGGTCGCGATGATTAGCCAGCAGGGTGGCCTGCGACAACACCGTTCTCGTGGTCTGCTTCAACCAAATGCGCTAGCATGTCGCCAGACGATCAGATCAGCTTCCGGGATCGTGGCTTGACGATACGCCGTTCCCGCAAGCTTGCATGGTTGCGGTGCCGTACGAAGGCAGGATGCCGATGACCGACGAGACAAGAATTCAATTCGCGCACCGTGCAATGCGCTCGGTCATCTACTGGCCCCGCAGCGCCAAGAAGACCTTGATGGTATCGGCCGACCTGATCGCGCTACCATTGATCCTGTGGCTGGCCATCACCTTGCGCTTGGGCAGCTTCGAGCACGGCGACACTGGCGGTGCGTTGCTGTTCGTCGCGCTGCCGCTCATCACGGTTCCCATTCTCATCAGGCTCGGGCTCTACCGGGCCGTCATTCGATTCATCAGCAGCAAGGCGCTGGTCGCTGCGCTGCTGGGCGTGACGATTTCGACGATGATCCTCGTGTTGCTCACCTACGCCCCGGGCTTCGGCTCGGTCCCGCGGTCCTCGTTGGCAATCTACTGGTCATTTGCATTGTTATACGTGGGCGGCAGCCGGTATCTCGTTCGCCTGCTGCTTGCACCGAGTTCGAGTTCGGCCAGCAACGTAGTCATCTAC
>JBAVJR010000532.1:0-7685 GCA_049687855.1 Steroidobacteraceae bacterium
TCGCGCGGCAGCGCCAGGTCCTTGCGTCGCATCGATTCCGCCAGCAACAGGCTGGCGGTGTAGCTTGCGTGCGAAGTCAAGTCGAAGGCGGCTACGTTGTTGATGGCGCGCGCCGACAGCAGCGTCAGGTCGTACGACTGCGTCGCTGCGCGTGCTGGCCATTGCGAGGGCAGGTCCAGCGCCAGCACCCAGCGCCGCGCGTGCGGCTGCAGCGTGACCTGGTAGCGGATGGCGGGTCCGCGGAACGTGACCTGCGGCTGCGGAAACGACTGTGCGTTTGGCCGCCGCCAGCTGCGCCCGTCGAATTCGTGCAGCACCGGACCACGCCAGTAGCGTTGTTCGGGCGGCGGCGTGACGCCGTAGAACCGGGCGCGGAAGGCGACCTCGCCGGACGCGCTGAGGTCGGAGACGTCACCGGGAGTCATCTCGTCGTCGAGGCCCGTCCTGGCTTCGCCGCGCGAATCGATGCCCCAGAACGGCCCGGGCAGCCGTGGAAAGAGCAGGAACATCAGCAACGCGAGCGGCGCTGCCTGCAGCAACAGCTGCAGTGTGCGTCGCACGATATGGCGTGCCGGCGCCTGCGCTGAAGATGCGTGCACCCGCATCAGGGCGACCGCCGTCAGGAAAGCGCTGCCGAGCAGCCAGGGCAGTTGCGACAGTGATTGTTCCCGCAGCAGCGCGGCGTAGAGCAGGAACCAGCTGATGAACACGATGACGGTGAGGTCGCGGGAGGTGCGCGTCTCGAGCAGCTTCGCGGCCGCCATCAGCACGAGGAGCGCCGTGCCGGCCTCGATGCCGTTCAGCGTGCGGTAGCTGCCGAAGATTGCGACCGTCGACACCAGCACGACGACGACGCGCACGGAAAACGGCGCGAGCCTCCAGCCCCGCAGGTCGGCCGTCCAGCGCCACCCGCACACGGCGAGCAGCAGCAGCGTGACCCACGCCGGGAGGTGCAGCACGTGAGGCCCCACGGCTGCACCGAGTGCAGCCAGCACCCAATCCAGTCCACGGATCCGCGACGGCGCGTGCGGCTCACGCACGCGCGGTCTCCGGCATCCCGAACAGCGCCAGCGCGTTCAGGCAACGTTCGCGGTGGGCCGGCCCCACGTTGGTCTCGATGTACGTGCCCGGCAGGCGCAAGGCGAAGGCCTCGCCGTGCTCCTGGGCATCGAGCACCCAGCGGCAGAGCTGCTCCAGCCGCGACTCCGCGGGCAGCCCCGCCAGGCTCTCGTAGTCGAAGACGTGCGAGACGACGTCGGTGCCGGCGAACTGCTTGGTGTACAGGCCCTGGCCACGCGCATAGGCTTTCCACGCCACGCGCCGCAGCGAGTCGCCGGCCTGGAACGGCCGCAGCCCGGCAAAGTCCTCGGCGCCGATGGCCCCTGATTGCGCGCCGCCGGTATCCGTCGCGGTGAGCGGCGGCGTCATTGCACGCTGCGCGGGCCGGGGCCAGGCAATCGCCGCATAGGCCGGATGCACGACGGCCCAGGCGCGAAACAGGCCGAACGGGTGGCTGGTCGAGACGATGAAGCGCTCGAGCGTGACGCGGCCGCGACGCTGCGCCGGCAGGACCAGCGTGGCCTCGCTCGAGCCCCGAGGCGGCAGGTCGGCAGTGACGCTGCCCGGTTCGTCCCTGGCGAAGCCGATCTCGAGGGCAGGTCGGGCGACGCTCGACGCATGCTCGAGCAGCAGGCGGAACCTGACATCGCTGCCCACGAACCCGGGCACTGCCTCGAGCAGGCGCAGCCGCACGCCGACCAGCGTGCCGTGCGCGTGATGCATGGTCACGAGGCCGAGGCTCACGAGCAGGAACGTGAGGCCGAGACCGAGGTTGTTGTTGTAGTTCATGCCGCCGAGCAGCATCGCGAACAGCATCGCGCCGTACGCGACACCGAGCCGCGTGGGCAGGATGTAGATGCGCTGGCGACGCAGTTCGACGGGATCCGTGTCCGCACCCTGCCGGCGCCGGATCCACGCGCGCGCGCGCCGCTCGATATGCGCCCGCAGGTCCCGCAGCAGCCGGCGCATTGCGCTCAGGGAACGGCGACGGCCGCCAGCACGTGTTGACCGATCTCGCCGGCGTTGCGGAAACGGGCCTCGTCACGCGCGGCGAGGCGGTGGCCGACGACGGCCGGCAGCACGGCCTGCACGTCTTCCGGCAGCACGCCTTCGTGCCCGTGCATGAAGGCCCAGGCCTGCGCGGCTCGCAGCAGCGCGATCACGGCACGCGGCGAGAGCCCGGCTTCGAACTCCGGAGCCTGTCGCGTGTAGCGCGCCACCGCCTGCACGTAGTCGAGCAGCGCTGCCGACGCGTGCACCTTCGGCACGGCGCCCTGCAGGCGCAACAGTTGCTGGGGCGTGATCGCGGTCCCGAGTTCCGCGAGCAGGTCGCGGCGGTCGCGACCGAGCAGCAACTGCCGCTCGAGCGATGCGGCCGGGTAACCGAGCTCGATGCGCATCAGGAAGCGGTCGAGCTGCGACTCCGGCAACGGGTACGTGCCGACCTGGTACGAAGGGTTCTGCGTCGCGATGACGAAGAACGGTTCCGTGAGCGGATAGGTCTGGCCATCCGCCGTGACCTGGTGTTCCTCCATCGCCTCGAGCAGCGCGCTCTGTGCCTTGGGCGTTGCCCGGTTCACCTCGTCCGCCAGCACGAGCTGGGCAAACACCGGTCCGCGATGGAAGCGGAACTGCCCGGTGTCGGCTTCGAAGACCGAGACGCCGATGATGTCGGCCGGCAGCAGGTCGCTCGTGAACTGGATGCGCTGGTACGAGAGACCCAGCGAACGGGCGAGGGCGTGGGCCAGCGTGGTCTTGCCGACCCCCGGGATATCCTCGATCAGCAGGTGTCCCTGCGCAAACAGGCACGCGAGGCACAGGCGGACCTGCGTCTCCTTGCCGAGGATGATCTCGTTGAGATCTGCCACCGCCGCATCGATCAGCGCGTGCAGCGACGGCTCGGTGGTTGCAACCGGTTCGACGGGGGTCGACACGTCAGCCGCCCGCCGGCGCTGCGAGCGCCGCCAGCCGCCGCATCTGCTCGCCCAGCTGCTCGAGCTGGCGCTCGAACTCCGCGCTGCGGTCGCGCTCCTGCGCGACGACGCTCTCCGGCGCATTGGCGACGAAGTTCGCATTGGCCAGCTTGGCCGCGCACTTGTCGCGCTCCTGCTTCGTCCTGGCCCTGCGTTTCTCGAGCCGGGCCAGTTCCGCCGACACGTCGTCGATGAGGCGGTCGAACGGAGCGAGCACGGTGCGTCCGGCGCTGATCGCGATCGCGCACGGCGGCAGGTCGGCTTCCGACTGCACGAGCTCGATCGACTCGAGGTTCGCGATCCTGCGGATCGTCGCGGCGAGCGCGCGGATTGCTTCGGCGTCCCCGGCCTTGTCGCTGCGCACGTACACCGGTGTTGCACGCGAATGCGGCACGTCGAGTTCGCCGCGGATCTGGCGGATGCCGAGCACGACGGCCTGCAGTGCCGCGATCTCACGCTCGGCCACTGCGTCCGGCGCGAACTCGGCGGCCGACGGATAGGGTTGCAGCATGATCGTGCCGTCCGTTCGCCCTGCCAGGGGCCCGACCTTCCGCCAGATCTCTTCGGTAATGAACGGCATCAGCGGATGCAGCATGCGCAGCGTGCCTTCGAGCACCTCGAGCAGCGTGCGGCGGGTGCCGCGACGTGCCGCCGGAGCCACGTCGGCGGCCTGCAGCACGGGCTTCGACAGTTCGAGGTACCAGTCGCAGAATTCGTACCAGACGAATTCGTACATCGCCTGCGCGGCGAGATCGAAGCGATAAGCCGCGAGGTTCGACCGCACGCCCGCGACCGCGGCGCCGAGGCGGCCGCGGATCCAGCGGTCGGCAACGGAGTACTCGCACGGTCCGCTCGCGATGTCTGCCGCATGCTCCTCGGTGTTCATGAGCACGTAGCGCGCCGCGTTCCACAGCTTGTTGCAGAAATTGCGGTAGCCCTCGACCCGGCCGAGGTCGAAGCGGATGTCGCGGCCCATCGTGGCGAGCGCGGCGAAGGTGAAGCGCAGCGCATCCGTGCCGAAGGACGGGATGCCCTGCGGGAACTGCTTGCGCGTCGCCTTCTCGATCGCGTTCCGCATCTGCGGCTGCATCAGGCCGGTGGTGCGCTTGGCGACCAGCGTCTCCAGGTCGATGCCGTCGATGAGGTCGAGCGGGTCGATGATGTTGCCCTTCGACTTCGACATCTTGTCGCCGTGCTCGTCGCGGATGAGCCCGGTGATGTAGACCTCGCGGAAGGGCACGTCTCCCTGGAACTGGAGGCCCATCATGATCATCCGGGCGACCCAGAAGAAAATGATGTCGAAGCCCGTGACCAGCACCGAGGTGGGGTAGAAGGCCGCGAGTTCCGGCGTCTGCCGCGGCCAGCCGAGCGTCGAGAACGGCCACAGCGCCGAGCTGAACCAGGTGTCGAGCACGTCCTCGTCCTGGCGCAGCGCGACGGGCCTGCCGTGCTGCCGGGTCGCGGCGGCCTGCGCGTCCGCCTCGCTGCGCGCGACGAAGATGTTGCCGTCTTCGTCGTACCACGCCGGAATGCGATGGCCCCACCAGAGCTGCCGGCTGATGCACCAGTCCTGGATGTTGCGCATCCACTGGAAGTACGTCTTCGACCAGTTGTCCGGGACGAAGCGGATGCGGCCAGCTTCGACCGCCGCGATCGCCGGCGCGGCCAGCGGCGCGATCCGCACGTACCACTGGTCCGTGAGCCAGGGCTCGAGCACAGCCTGGCTGCGGTCGCCTCGTGGCACCGGCAGCGTGTGCGGATCGACTTTTTCGAGCAGCCCGGCCGCTTCGAGGTCGGCGACCACGCGCTTGCGCGCTTCGAATCGCTCGAGCCCGCGATACTGTGCCGGCACTTCGTCGTTGAGGGTCGCGTCGGCCGTGAAGATATTGAGCAGCGGCAGCGAGTGGCGCTTGCCGATTTCGTAGTCGTTGAAGTCGTGTGCCGGGGTGATCTTGACGCAGCCGCTGCCGAACGCCGGATCGCAGTAGTCGTCGGCGATGATCGGCACGAGACGGCCGGTGAGCGGCAGGCGGATGTGTCGGCCGACGAGGTGCCGGTAGCGCTCGTCCGCGGGGTTAACGGCGACGGCCGTGTCGCCGAGCATCGTTTCCGGGCGCGTGGTTGCGACGACCAGGTGGCCGCTGCCGTCAGCGAGCGGATAGCGCAGGTGCCACAGGCTGCCGGCTTCGGGTTCGGAGATCACCTCGAGGTCGGACAGGGCTGTGTGCAGCACCGGGTCCCAGTTGACGAGACGCTTGCCGCGATAGATCAGCCCGTCCTCGTGCAGGCGCACGAAGACTTCGAGCACGGCCGCCGAGAGCCCTGCGTCCATCGTGAAGCGGTCACGCGACCAGTCGACCGAATTGCCGAGCCGGCGCATCTGGCGCGAGATCGTGCCGCCCGATTCCTCCTTCCAATGCCACACGCGCTCGACGAATTGCTCGCGGCCGAGGTCGTGCCGCGTCTGGCCGTCGGCGGCGAGCTGGCGCTCGACGACCATCTGCGTGGCGATGCCCGCGTGGTCGGTACCCGGTTGCCAGAGGGTGCGATCGCCGTCCATGCGGTGCAGCCGGGTCAGCACGTCCATCAGCGTGTGCTGGAAGGCGTGCCCCATGTGCAGCGTGCCCGTGACGTTCGGCGGCGGGATGACGATGCAGTAGGGCGGGCCATCACCCGCGGGGGCAAACCAGCCGGCCGCTTCCCAGGCAGCGTAGATGCGGGATTCGATCTCTCGGGGGGAGTAACTCTTGTCCATCGACGGCCTCGTGCGCGAACCGTCGATTATAGCGGCAGTCCCGTGGTTGCCCGGCTCAGTTCGCGAGGCCCGGGCCCCTGAAATGCTCGGCGATCACCCGCGAGATCAGTCGCGGCAGCTCGGCTTTGAGCCGGTCCGAGACCTGTTCGAGCAGCAGGCCTTCCATTTCGCGCAGTGCGTTGTGGACCAGTTCGTCCGCCTGCTCGTGGACCACGGCCGCCAGGTGCGCTTCGAGCTCGCCCAGGAACCGGCTGGTGTCGTTGATGAAGGCCGAGGCTGAACCGATGTTCGGTTCGACGACGTCCGTCAGTACGGGGATTTCATCGGCGGAGAGGTTGTTCATGGTGCAGCGGAGCCTCGCTTAGACCGGATGCGCCTCGGGCGCGCAGCCTGCGTCACGGTACGTTCGCCAGCGGTGGCGGCCCGCCTTCCGGGCGTCTTCCTCGCCGCCGACCACTTCGCAGATCCGAGCATAGGCGGAAAAGTCGGCGGGTGCATCGGGCGCGAGGTTGATCAGCACGTCGCGGTGACTGGCGGGAAGGCCGGAGCTGCCCACGACGACCGGGGTGGCCGCTGCGACCTCCGGCTCGCTCGGCCAGGCGATGTGCGGCACGAAGCTGCGATCGGCAAAGGTCCACAGCAACTCGTCGAATTCCGCCGTTTCCGCAGCATTGGCCGTGCGGACGGCCACCTGCAGGCCCTGCTCGTAAGCCTTTTCGGCGAGGCGGCACGCCGTGACGAGGCGCGCCCGGCGGTCGGGTTCGCCGAGCGTGTAGAAGTCGACTTTAGGTGCGCCCACGGTGCGTGCGGCGCGGCATCAGGTCCGGCCGAGCAGGAAGTCCAGCAGCAGGGGCACCGGGCGTCCGGTGCTGCCCTTGTGCGAACCCGTGAGGTACGCGGTGCCCGCGATGTCCAGGTGGGCCCACTGCAGGCCGTCCGTGAACTTGGCGAGGAAGCACGCGGCCGTAATGGCGCCGCCGTCGCGACCGCAGGCATTGGCGAAGTCCGCGAAATTGCTCTTGAGCTGTTCGTGGTATTCCTCGGCCATCGGCATGTGCCAGCAGCGGTCTTCCGCGCGCAGGCCGGCTGCGGTGAGTTCGCCCGCAAGTTCATCGTCGTTGCTCATGACGGCGCTCAGGTGCGCGCCGAGCGCGATCACGCAGGCGCCCGTGAGCGTCGCGATGTCGACGACCGCCGCCGGCTTGAAGCGGCGCGCGTAGGTGAGCGCATCGCACAGGATCAGGCGGCCCTCGGCGTCGGTGTTGATCACTTCGATGGTCTGGCCCGACATGCTGCGCACGATGTCGCCCGGCTTGGTCGCGCGGCCGCTCGGCATGTTCTCGCAGGCCGGCACGATGCCGACCACGTTGAGCTTGAGCCCCATCTCGGCTGCGGCCTTGATCGCGCCGAAGACGCTGGCGGCTCCCGTCATGTCGAACTTCATTTCGTCCATGCCCGGCGGCTGCTTCAGCGAGATGCCGCCGCTGTCGAACGTGACGCCCTTGCCGACCAGCGCGACGGGCGCCTGGTCCGCGCGGCCGCCGTCGTAGCGCATGACGATCAGCTTGGCCGGCTCGTCGGTACCGTTGGTCACGGACAGGAACGAACCCATCTTGAGCCGCTTGAGGTCGCGCTCTTCGAGCACCTGCGTGCGCACCGACCGGTACGACCGGGCGAGTTCCTTCGCCTGCTGCGCGAGGTAGCCCGGCGTGCAGACGTTGGCCGGGAGGTTGGCGAGATCGCGGGTCAGGGCGGAGCCCGCGGCGATTGCCCGGCCATGGTCGAGGCCGCGCTGCGTGGCCGACTTCTGGCCGGACTCGGCGATGGCGATGCCGAACGACTTCAGTGCCGGATCTGCGGGCTTGCGCGCGCTGCGGATGGCGGGAACACGGTAGAGC
>JBAVJR010000533.1:0-4532 GCA_049687855.1 Steroidobacteraceae bacterium
CATTCGTCTTCGCTCGGCTTCACACGGCCCGGCAGCCGCGAGCCCATGCTGGCGAGCGCGCCGTTGCCGCCCGAACTCCGTGCGGTGCTGGACACGCTCACGCGTGGCAAGGCCCGGGCGCCGCAGGACGAACGTGGCAAGACCCTGAAGCCGGAGGGTGCGCGGGGACCGGTTGCCGCGCCGCGCGTGCAGCGACCGGCGCCGGTAGCGCAAACAGGCAAGCCGAGGATGGGCAACCCCCGGACGGACAAGCGTGGTCCGGCTAAGGGACCTGGACCCGTGCGCGGCGAAGGGCGCCGCAGAGCCAGGACAACGGGAGGCCGGTGAGGCCCGTCGGGTCGACGGATTCGATCCGGTCGAACAGGGCGATGCCAAGGGATTCGGCCTTGAATCCGCCGGCGCAGTCGAGCGGATTGTCGCGCTCGATGTAGCGATCGATCTCCGCATCCGACAAGTCGCGGAACTTCACGACCGTGCGATCCACGTGGGATTCGGCGCGACCGGCAGCGCCGTCGATCACGTGCACCGCGGTGAGGAAGACCACTTCCTTGCCGGACGAGGCCCGCAATTGCTCACGGCAGCGTTCGACGGTGCCGGGTTTGCCAAGCACATCGGTGCCGCGCAGGGCGGCCTGGTCTGAGCCGATCACGATCGCTGCAGGGTACTTCGCTGCGACTGCCTCGGCCTTGGCCCGGGCCAGACGCACGGCCATCTCGGCGGCCGGTTCGCCGGGCACGCGGGTCTCGTCGGTGTCGGGTGCCACGCACTCGAACGGGAGCCCGAGCCGCTCCAGCAGGGCACGGCGGTAGCGCGACGTCGAGGCGAGAATCAGGCCCTTGGAAAACAAAGATTTAGGCTCGTCTTTTCTTTGACAGGGCAGGGACGCGTCACTATCATACGCGCCCCATGTCGCCCGGCCCGGCCGATCAGGTTAACGCTAAGGAACTGTCGGCGCGAGCCGCCGTTCTCGAGCGTCATTACGACCTGGCGCACTTCGAACGCGTAGCTGAAGCGGGCGGCCTTCCCGGCACGCGCATCGACGCGCGCTTGCAGTTCGGCGCCTTCGAGGGCCGGACGACGGTCGACGTGCGCGTCGAGGGTAGGGCGGTGCTGGAATGCCAGCGTTGCCTGAGGCCTTGCGCGATCGTGCTGGACGAGTCGGCGCTGGTCGCCATCGTCCGCGACGAGACGGACGACGTGCCGGGAGGCTACGAGCCGTTCGTGGGAATGCCGGAGCAACTGTCGCTCTCGGCGCTGGTCGAAGAGCAGGTGCTGCTCGCGTTGCCGCTCGTGCCCGCGCACGACGCAGGCAGCCCGGAATGCCTGTCGTCCGAGGCGGAAGTGGTGCCGTTGGCACCGGCTTTCGTGGTGGAGACCGCTGCGGCAGAGGCAGCGGTGGAAGAGAAACAGACGCCCTTTGCGAATCTGCGGGAGCTGCTCGACAAGAGAAACGAGCGCGGACCCGCTTCAGGAGAGTAGACCATGGCAGTCCAGAAAAGCCGCAAGACCCCGTCCAAGCGCGGCATGCATCGTTCGCACGATCACCTGAGCAGCCCCGCGCTGTCGGTCGACCGCACGAGCGGCGAAACGCACCTGCGTCACCGCATCACCGCCGACGGTTTCTACCGTGGCAAGAAGGTGATCGAGAAGCCTGCCGCCGACGAAGGCCAGGAGTAATCCTGTTCCGCCGGGCCCGCGCATGACCGCCGGCCTGACCGTAGCCGTGGACGCGATGAGCGGAGACCACGGCGCCGAAGTCGCCGTACCCGCGGCACTCGATGTCCTCGCGTCCACGCCCGACCTGCGACTGATCATCGTCGGTCGCGGCGAGGCCGTGCTGCCGCTGCTGGGCACCGCGCGCGACGACGACCGCTGTCGTTTCGTCGAAGCGACCGAAGTCGTCGCCATGGACGAGCGTCCGCAGGACGCGCTCCGCCGCAAGAAGAACTCCTCGATGCGTGTCGCGATCAACCTCGTGGAGAACGGCGACGCATCGGCGTGCGTGTCGGCAGGCAATACCGGCGCGCTGCTCGCGACAGCGCGTTTCGTGCTCGGCATGGTGCCGGGGATCGACCGCCCTGCAATCGTGTCGGCGCTGCCGGCGGCGGGCGGCTACACCGTGATGCTCGACCTCGGTGCCAACCCCGACTGCAACGACGATCACCTCGTGCAGTTCGCGGTTATGGGGTCGGTGATCGCGTCCGACCTGCACGGCATCGAGCATCCCCGCGTCGGCCTGCTCAACGTCGGCGAGGAAGACATCAAGGGCACCGAAGAGATCAAGGCGGCGCACAAGCGCCTCACCGGCTCCGCCCTCAATTACTGTGGCTTCGTCGAAGGCGACAAGATCTTCTCGGGCGACATCGACGTCGTCGTCACCGACGGCTTTACCGGTAACGTTGCCTTGAAGGCGATGGAAGGCCTGGCGAAGTTCATCGGCGACGCGATGAAAGAAGAGTTCACGCGCAACGCGGTGCGCAAGATCGGCGCGCTGGCGGCGGCGCCGACGCTCAATGCGCTGAAGGCGCGGCTCGATCCGCGCGCCTACAACGGCGCGAGCATGGTGGGATTGCAGGGCGTGGTGATCAAGAGCCACGGCGGTGCCGACCGCGTGTCGTTTGCGAATGCCGTGCGTGTTGCGGTCACGGAAGCTCGCAACGGCGTGCCGGAGCAGATCGGTGAGCTGCTGGCCAGGGTCCTGGGCAGTAGCGCAACCACTGAATAGCAGCCCGTCGCGGCTCGTCCGTTACGAATCGTTCTTGCGCCGGCGCCGCATGCGCGCCATCAGCTGCGTGCGGCGCCTGGCGATCTTCGCTGTGACGTCGGCCGATGCCTGTCGCACCACGGAGCGCCTGGTCAGCGATTCGCGGTACGCGCGGAAATCTTCGTACGCCTCGAGCTCGTGCCGCAGTTCACGGAAGACGAGTTCGATCATCACCGCGTCGTCGAGCATGCCGATGCCGGGGATGTCGTCGGGAATCAGGTCCTCCGGGTCGCACAGGTAGGCAAGCCCCGACAGCACCGGATTCCGCTCGTCGTCTGCCAGCGGCCAGTCGTCGTCGGTAACCATGGCGATCAGGGTGTCGAGCTGCTCGAGCCGCTCGGTCACGAAGTCGGGCAGGTCCGTGCCTTTCATGGTCTTCACCATGTCGGCCGCCGCGCCGAGGATTTCCTCGTCGTCCGCAATCTGGACCGAATCGCGCGCTTTCTTCAATTCCCTGCGAAAATGCCGCAGGTCGCGGTCGGAAAGCTCGATCGTCAGCTTGTAAGGCATGGGTTTCCCTCGCGGCCGCAAGGCTACGGGCCGTGCCGTGTCCGGGTCAATGCGCGCGAGCATCGTGTGGGGCGTCGCCATGTCGCTAGAATAGATGCGGGCAATGGAGGAAAGGTTGCATGCAAGTTAACCGCGTCGGCCAGTGGTGCGCCGCCATGCTGGTCGCAGCGTTCGCACCGTTCGTCGCAAGCGACGTCCGGGCGGGCGAATTCCTGCTGCCGCTCAATGGCGACAACGTGATCGGCGCGGTCAGCATCGCCGTGGCCGAGCACGAGGACACGCTGCTCGACCTCGGCCGGCGCTACGGCGTAGGTTACGAGGAAATCATCGCCGCGAACCCCGGCATCGACCCCTGGCTGCCCGGTGCCGGCACCGAAGTGGTCATTCCCGGCCGGTTCCTGCTGCCCGATGCCCCGCGCGACGGAATCGTGGTGAACCTGCCCGAGCACCGCCTCTACTACTATCCGCCCGCCCAGCCGGGTCAGCCGCGCGTCGTGCGCACGTACCCGATCAGCACCGGCAAGATGGACTGGAAGACGCCGCTCGGCGTCACCAGGGTGGTCGCCAAGCAGGAGCGGCCCAACTGGTATCCGCCACAGTCGGTCCGGCTCGAGCACGAGGCGAAGGGCGATCCGTTGCCGCCGTTCATCCCGTCCGGCCCGGACAACCCGTTGGGCGAGTATGCGTTGCGGCTCGGCATCCCCGGCGGCTCGTACCTGATCCACGGCACGAACCGTCCTGCGGGTGTCGGCATGCAGGTCACGCACGGCTGCATCCGCATGTTTCCGGAGGACATCGCCGAGTTCTACACGATGATCCCGGTGAACACGAAGGTGAACCTGATCGACCAGACGACGAAGGTCGGCTGGTCGCGCGGCGCGCTGTACATCGAGCGCCAGGCGCCGCTCGAAGGCACGGACGATCCTTCGCACATGGATCCGGCAGAACTCGATCGCGTAGTGCGGGCTGCCGCGGCCGGCGTCGATGTGTCGATCGACTGGGACACGGCACGGCTCGTGTTCCAGCAGGCATCGGGCGTGCCGGTGCGAGTGGGCGAACGCAATTTTTCGCGTGTGCCAGCTCCGTCGCCGGAATCCGTGCCCGCATCAGTCGCAGAGCCGGCGCAGGCAGCAGCTCCGTAATTCAACGCCCGTGATGTTGCTCCGCGATCAGTACGACGCTGCAGCGCCGTGCTTTCGGGGCAGCGACGGCACAAAAGAAAACGCCGCGGAGGTCCGCGGCGTCTTCGTATCGCCAG
>JBAVJR010000534.1:0-1751 GCA_049687855.1 Steroidobacteraceae bacterium
TCGTCGACCCGCATTGCCGCGCGTGCGCTTGCGGCGGCGCTAGACGCACGCCGGCAGTGCCCGGCAATTCAGCACGAACCAGCGGCCCCGAAAATCCGGAGAGTTCCGGAAGGCACGCCGTGAATACGTCCCTGTAGGCTCGTACCCTGAAGGGCATAAACGCGCGACGTCCATGTCGCGCGACGGCCTTCCGGAACTCTCCGGATCCCCGTGTCCGCGACCGCGCCTGATCTCGCGTTATTTGTCGTCCGTCTTTCGCAACGCCGCGAGCGTATCGGGCGCGTAATCGAACGAGTCGAAGAAGAGTTGCGCGCGCGGCAACCCGCGCTCGACAAACGTATGGCGGATCGCCTCCACCATCGCCGGCGGACCGCTCGCGTAGACGTCGTACTGCGCGAGGTCGGCGCCGAGATCAGCGAGCGCTACTTCGTGCACGAGCCCGCTGCGACCGGTCCACGGCGAGTCTTCGGCCCCTGGCTCGGACAACACGGGCCGGTAGGCGAAGGCCGGGCGGACGGCCTCGACGCTCGACAGCCAGTTGTGCTCGTAAAGGTCCTGCATCCTGCGTGCGCCCCAGTAGAGCGTAAGCGGGCGACGATCACCGACGGCCAGCAACTGCCGCAGCATGGCACGCAGCGGCGCGTAGCCCGTGCCGCCCCCGATCATCACGGCATGCCGCGGCGAATCGCCGCGGAACCAGAACTGCCCGAGCGGGCCCTCGACTCGCAACAGGTTGCCGGCACGCATGGTGTCGAACAGCTGCCCGGTGAACCCGCTCGACGAGGCGCGACGCACGTGCACTTCGAGCATCTTGCCGTCGTCCGGTGCGCTCGCCAGCGAGAAGCTGCGGCGGCGCCCGCCCGACAGGATGAAATCGATGTACTGGCCCGCGCGGTAGTGCAGGTCCTCGACGGCCGGCAGCCTGAGGAACACGGCCATGACGTCGTCGGCCAGGCGCTCCATGCGATCGATCCGGCTCGGCAGGCTCTTCACCTCGACTTCAGGGGCCAGCCGCATCTCGCGCGTCTCGATCGTGATGTCCGTGATGGCCTGCGCCTGGCACAACAGCACGAAACCTTCTGCCGCCTCGTCCGGCGTGATCCCGGGAGGAAGCTCGCGCGTCGGATAGGTCGTCTCGCCCGACAGCAGCCGCGCACGGCAGGACGCACAGTGCCCGCCCTTGCAGCTGTGCGGCAGGTTGAGGCCCATCCGCAGCGCAGCCGCCAGCACGGGCTCGCCGGGATCGACGGAGAAGCTCTCGCCCGTGGGCACGATCGTCACTTGAGGCATCGACACAGGACTCCGGCGCGGCGCAACGGCGTTGGGCATCCCTTCGCGTATGCTTTCGGCATGGATGCCGCCCTATCATGCCTGATCGTCGGTTGCGGTTACGTCGGTTCGCGGCTGGCACGCCGTGAATCGGCTCGACGGCCGCTACTCGCGCTCGTGCGCTCCGAAAGGAGCGCGACCGCGCTGCGATCGGCCGGAGTAAATACGCTGCGTATCGACCTCGATGCCGCCCCGGACCCCGCACTGCAACCTGCACTGGCTGCCGCCGCAGGCCAAGCGGCCATCGTCTACCTGGCACCCCCGCCCGACCGCGGCACGACGGACGCGCGGCTGACCGCGTTCATGGCACAGATCGAGGGCGCCACTCCGCCGGTCTTCGTCTACGTCAGCACCACCGGGGTGTACGGCGATGCGGGTGGTGCGCTCGTCGATGAATTCACGCCGGTCGCGCCGTCGAACGA
>JBAVJR010000535.1:0-4236 GCA_049687855.1 Steroidobacteraceae bacterium
GCGAGATCCCGGACGCGGATCGCCGCGCCGACGGTTTCAACCCGCTGTGCGGCGACAAGCTGACGATGTTCGTGAAACTCGACGGCGATCGCATCAGCGACGTGTCCTTCAACGGCAGCGGCTGCGCGATCTCGGTCGCCTCGGCCTCGCTGCTCACCGAGAGCGTCAAGGGCAAGACCATTGCGGAGGCCGAAGCGCTGTTCTCGCAGATGCACCAGCTGCTTTCGCGCGATGACGCCGCCCTCGACGTGGCCGCCCTGGGCAAGCTCGGCGCGCTCTCCGGCGTGCGTGAATTCCCGGCCCGCGTGAAGTGCGCGAGCCTCTGCTGGCACACGCTCGACGCGGCGTTGCACCAGCAGGAACTGGTTTCGACTGAATAGCCCTCGATCGATCGACAGGAGCCCGCCTTGTACCGAGCCGACAACGAGCCCGTGAACTTCACCCGCGACGTGGACGCGGTGATCGTTCCTGCGGGCGTCAACGTCAAGCTGCGCCAGGGCCAGCAGGGCTACATCACCCAGGCCCTCGGCGGCAGCTTCACCGTCTACGTCGAGGGCAACCTCTTCCGCATCGCGGGCAAGGACGCGGACGCGCTCGGCAAGGAAGCGGCGGAGACGCCTGCGTTGCCGCCGAATGCGAGCGACGACGACGTGAAGCAGGTGGCCTGGCAGCAGATGAAGGGCTGCTACGACCCGGAGATCCCGATCAACATCGTGGACCTTGGCCTGGTCTACGAGTGCGAGGTCGTGCCCGACGGCGATGGCCGCGTGCTCTCGATCAAGATGACGCTGACGGCGCCCGGTTGCGGCATGGGCGACGTGCTGGTCGCCGACGTCAAGGAAAAGGTCGAGGTCATCCCGACGGTGAAGCATGTCGACGTCGAACTCGTGTTCGACCCGCCCTGGGACCAGTCGATGATGTCCGAGGCGGCGCGGTTGCAGACGGGGATGATGTGAGCGCACCGCGTGCACCGGCGTCCGGCGTCGCGTCGACGTGGGTCCGCGTCGCACCCGCCACGGAGATCATGCCGGGTGATTACGCGTCGGCCGAAGTCGGCGACGCCTTCGTCGTCGTCTACAACATCGGCGGCGAGTACTTTGCGATCGACGACGTCTGCACGCACGACGGCGGCGGCCTCGCCGGCGGCGCAGTCGAAGATCACCAGGTCATTTGTCCACGCCACGGCGCCCGCTTCTGCCTGCGCACCGGCAGGGCGTTGACGCCCCCCGCCTACGAGCCGGTCAGGAGCTACGCTACGCGCGTCGTGGACGGCTACGTCGAGGTTGCCGGCGAATGAGCAGTGCCAGGAAGGGCAAGCACCAGGAGCGCGAGTTCGAAGCGAGCGGCCAGGACACCTCGGCGATGCGCCGGCTGACGCTGGTCCGGCACGCGAAGTCGGACATGGGCCTGTCCGGACAGCAGGACTGGGACCGTGTGCTCAACCGCCGCGGCCAGCAGGACGCGCCGGAAATGGCGCGGCGTCTCCGCTCGCGCAAGCTGAAACCCGACCTGATCCTGTCGAGCCCCGCCGTGCGCGCGCTGTCGACGGCCAGCATCATGGCCCGCGAACTGAAAGTGCCGGCCGACCGGATTGCGCAGGACGAGCGCCTGTACCTCGCCGACCCGAAGCGGATCCTCGAGGTCGTCCACGAACTGGGCGGCGACGCAAGACACGTGATGGTGTTCGGGCACAACCCGGGCATCACGGACTGCGCCAACCGGCTTTCCGCCGGTGATCGCATCGACACGCTGCCGACGTGCGGAATCTTCACCGCCTGCTTCGCGGTGGATGACTGGTCGCAGCTCAGTTGGGCAAGCGGCCACGAGGCCGTGTTCGACTACCCGCGCAACCTCGCGTAGCGGGCTGCGGCCTCAGCCGCGCCCGGACACGGGAATGGCGGCACCCGTCACCGCCGCAGCCTCCGCAGACGCCAGGAACAGGATCACTTTCGCGATCGACTCGGGACTCACCCACCGCGTGTAGTCCGCCTTGGGCATGTCGAGCCGGTTGCGCGGCGTGTCGATGATGCCCGGCAGGATCGCGTTGACCGTGATGTTGCGATCCTTCAGTTCCTCGGCCAGCGCCTCGGTGAAGCGTTGCACACCCGCCTTGGATGCCGCATAGGCGCCCATCCCCAGCGCCGCCTTGCCCGCCGCACCCGCGCCGATGTTGACGATGCGACCGCCGCCGCGCTCGAGCATGGCCGGGAGCGCGCACTTCGACGCGACGACGGCCGTGCGCAGGTTCATCGAGTAGAGCGAGTCCCAGGTGCCGACGTCGCCGTCCTCGATTTTTTCCCAGCGGAATCCGCCGGCCACGTTGACCAGCACGTCGATGCCGCCGAAGCGCATCGCAATCGCGGCCATCGCCTTGCGCGTTGGCTCGACTTCCGCGAGATCGGCGCCGCCGAGCAGCAGGTGACCCGCACCGCCGAAATCCCTCTGCAGTTCGGCGGACGGCTGCGACACGTCCACCAGCGCGAGCCTGGCGCCAGCCTGGCCAAAGGCGCGCGCGACTGCCGAGCCCAGCGTACCGAACGCGCCCGTGATCACGACCACCGACTCGACTGGCTGCATCGCGCCTCCGCGGTACCGTTAACTCAGCATTCCGGCACGTTGACCGCCAGGCCGCCCTGGCTGGTTTCCTTGTAGATCGTCGACATGTCGTGCCCGGTCTGGCGCATGGTGTTGATCACCTGGTCAAGCGACACCTTGTGCGTGCCGTCCCCGCGCATCGACAGCCGGGCCGCATTGATCGCCTTCACCGCGCCCATCGCATTGCGTTCGATGCAGGGAATCTGCACCAGGCCGGCAATCGGGTCGCAGGTCAGCCCCAGGTTGTGCTCCATGCCGATTTCCGCTGCGTTCTCCACCTGCTCGTTGGTGCCGTTGAGCGCCGCGACGAGCCCCGCGGCGGCCATCGAACAGGCGACGCCGACCTCGCCCTGGCAGCCCATCTCGGCGCCCGAAATCGAGGCATTGCGCTTGTACAGCATGCCGATGGCGCCGGCCACCAGCAGGAAGCGCACGATGCCGTTTTCGCTCGCGCCCTGCTCGAACTTGCGGTAGTACGCCAGCACCGCCGGCACAATGCCCGCGGCGCCATTCGTGGGAGCCGTGACGACACGCCCGCCGGCGGCGTTCTCCTCGTTCACCGACAGCGCGAACGCATTGACCCACTCGATGGCCTCGAGCGGGCGATGCTGCGCCGACTGCTCCAGCAGCACGCGCTGCAGCCGTGAGGCACGCCGCCGTACCTTGAGCACCCCCGGCAGCAGCCCGCTGGCTGCGAACCCGCGCTGGATGCAGCCATCCATGATCGACCAGAGGTTGAGCAGGGCCGCGCGCGTCTCGGCATCGGGCCGGAAGGCCCGCTCGTTCTCGAGCATCAGCTCGTGCAGTTCGAGCCCGCGCTGGCGCGCCAGATCGAGCAACTCCTGGCCCGAGGCGAACTCATGCGGCACGTCGACTTGCGGTCCGCCTTCGTAGGACTTGCCGAAATCGCAGGCGCGCACGATGAACCCGCCGCCGGTGGAGAAGAACTCCTCGCGATGCAGCACGTTGCCCACCGCGTCGAGCGCCGTGAAGCGCATGCCGTTGGGATGCTGCGGCAGGGTCTGGTCGCGGTGAAACAGCAGGTCGAGCGGTTCGTCGAAGGCGATCTCGCGCTTGCCCGCGATCAGGATGCGGCCGGTACCGCGGATGCGCTCGAGCGAGGGCTCCATCGCGGCCGGCTCGATCGTGGCCGGCTGGTTGCCTTCGAGCCCGAGCAGTATCGCGCGATCGGTGCAGTGCCCCCGACCCGTGAGGGCCAGCGAGCCATAGACCTGCGCCGCGACCTTGTCGACGCGTCCCAGCAGCGACCTCGAGTCGAGGTCGTGCACGAACGCGCAGGCGGCGTTCATCGGCCCCATGGTGTGAGAACTCGACGGGCCGACGCCGACCTTGAAGATGTCGAGGACGCTGAGGTTCATGCACTCCTTTCGCGGGCAGGCCCGCTCATTCCATCGCCAGCAGCGAAGCGTTGCCGCCCACCGCCGAGGTATTGATCGTCAATGTACGCTCGTGCGCGTAGCGGTGGAGGTAGAACGGTCCGCCGGCCTTGGGTCCCGTGCCTGACAGGCCCGAGCCGCCAAACGGCTGCGTGCCCACGACCGCACCGATGATGTTGCGGTTGACGTAGACATTGCCCGCTGCCACACGGCTCGCCACGCGACGCACCGTGCCGTCGATGCG
>JBAVJR010000536.1:0-15283 GCA_049687855.1 Steroidobacteraceae bacterium
GCGAAGCGCTTCCTTGATGAGCTTGCGGACCTGGTCGAGAACCGTCCTCCTGCCGACCTCGAGCGCCGCCTCGAGCAAGACGAAGCCAACGCCGACGATTTCGATTTCGCGCGCGCCGACTACCGCATCCTGATCTCGCTGCGCGAGGACTACCTCGCGCACCTCGAAAGCGTGAAGGGCACCATGCCCTCGATCACGCAGAATCGCATGCGGCTCGCCCGCATGACCGGCGAGCAGGCCTTGAGCGCGGTCATCAAGCCGGGTGGCAAGCTGGTTTCGCAGGAGGTCGCGGAATCGATCGTGCGCTTCGTCGCGGGTGGCTCGGAGCTGCCGAATGCCGAAGTCGAACCGTCGCTGCTGAGCCTGATCTGCCGGGAACTCAACACCGTCCGGCTGGCACAGGGCAGGGCGGAGATTTCCGCGGACCTGCTGGCCGGTTCGCGCGACACGATCCTGACCGAGTTCTACGAGCGCGCGCTGGCGGACCAGCCGGCCGACGTCCGGCGCGTCATCGAGGACGAACTGCTCACCGAGTCCGGGTATCGCGAGAGCCTGGCAGAGGAGCGCGTGGCCAAGGCGTTGATTGCGGCTGGTGCCGAGCCTGATGCGCTGGCCAAGCTCGTCGACCGTCGGCTGCTGCGCATCGAGGAACGTCTCGACATGCGCCGCGTCGAGCTGACGCACGATGTCCTGTGCGGCGTGGTGCGTTCAAGCCGCAATCTCCGGCACGAGCGCGAGGCGCGGGACGAGGCTGAGCGGCAACTGGCCGAGCAGCACGAGCGGGCGGCGGAGACCCGGCGCACCCTGCACAAGACGCGCCGCTTCGCCATGATCGCCGCGGGCCTGATGCTCGTCGCGCTGGTCAGCGCAGTCTTCGGCTGGATCAACTGGAATCGCGCCAAGACGGCGGACCGTCAGGCACAACAGGCGCGTGCGGATGCCGAGAAGCTGGTCGGTTTCCTGATCGAAGATTTCTACGCCGAGCTCGAACCCACCGGTCGGCTCGAGACCATGGGCAAGCTCGCGCACATGGCGGTGAGCTATTACGACGGCCTGCCGCAGGAGTTGCTGACGCCGCAGACGCAGGTCTATCGCGGCATGGCGCTGATCCGCGAGGCCGGTGCGCTGCTCGCGCGCGGCGATTTCACGACCGGCAATCCGAAGCTCGACGAGGCGTGGGCCATCTTCGACAAGCTTCGCGCTGGCGGCGACAAGAGCGAGCAGGTCGCGGTCGGGCTTGCGCTGTCCAAGTTCACGCGATTTTCGAGCTGGGGCGTGAGTGGCGCGCCCGGATCGAAGCCGGAGGATCTGCAGGAAGCTGTCGACCTGTTGCGTCCGTGGGCGAAAGCTCCGAGGGCGTCCGCCCAGACCCGGATGCTGTACGCGGACACGCTCAACTACCTGAGCCACACGCAGTCATTGGACAAGCGCATCGCGACCTGCGAGGAAGCGCGCGCGATACTGCTTGACGTCGGGGGCCGCGACCTCTCCGACCTGCGCGCGGCGTCCATCTATGCCGACACCAGCGACTCGCAGGCCCGGCATTCGTTGCTGCTCGGCCAGGTGGTGGAGGCCGAGAAGCTCGAGCTCGAGGTCTACGGGATCGCGGAGAAGGTGCTGGCACAGCGGCCCGGCGACCTGCGTTCGATGGCGAATCGAGCGCTCGCTGCAGATTTTCTCGGTCGTCTGGCGATCCGCCGGCATGACTACGTGGCTGCAACCGACTACGCGGCCAGGTCTGCCGTGGCGGGCGAGAACTACGTGCGTTTCAATCCGTCCGATCTCAATTCGTGGGTCTACTGGGTTCGTGGCAAGGATCAGGTCGCAGCGGTGCTATTGGAGCAGGGACGCATTGGCGCCGCGCTCGACGGCTCTCGCGCAACGGTGGCGCTTGACCGGGACGCGCGCAGGCCGGCCAGTCTGGCGCCGTTAGTCTGGAACAACTGGGTCGGTCTGACCGGACTGGAGGCCCGGGCGGGTGATTTCACAGCCGCCGAGAAGTCTCTCAAGGCGAGCGAGGCGGCGATCAAGGCCACAGCGGCCTTGGAGGCGGCTGGCAGCCAGCGGCGCATCCTCTTCGACCTGGTGATTACCAGCGTGCAGTCCCGCTTGGACCTGGTCAAGGGGAGCAATCAAGCCGCCTTCGACCTGGCGATGCAGACGGCCAGTCAATTGCGCAAGATCGATCTCTCGACATTGGAATCCGGTGGCAGCATTCGGGACGCCACAACCTTCCGTAACAACGTATTGCGCAACACGCTGATCACGGCCTCACTGGCCGCAATCCGCACCGGTCGCTACGGCGAAGCGGAAGCGGCGGCGCGGGAGCGCTTCGAGCTGCCCCCGAATCCGTACTCCGAACTCGACCCCCAGGATGAAAAATCGCGGGCGCAGGTCACGCTGGCGCATGCAATCGCGCTGCAGGGCAGGGTGGATGAAGCTCGCCAGATCACGGAGACCGAGATTGCGCGCTATCGTGACGAACTGAAAGGCGGCGCCAGCGGGCTGTCATTCACCAGGGACTTTGCGTACGCGCTCTATGTCGACGCCCTGGCGCGCCCGGTGGGCGATCCCCGCCGTGCGGCGGAACTCGTGGAGGCGATGAAGCAACTGGACTCGCTCTCCGTCGAGGCGAATCAGTTGCTCGACATCCGCGAGGTGCGTGGCTGGATAGCGTCGGCTCGCGCCGCCGCGGCATGATCCACCAGCACCTGCGAGACGCAGCCAGTGACTTTCCTGGCCGTGTCGAGGTGCAGGAACTCGTTCGGTCCGTGCGCGTTCGAGTTCGGGCCGAGCACGCCCGTGATCAGGAACTGCGTGCCGGGGAACTTCTCGCCGAGCATGCCCATGAACGGGATGCTGCCGCCCGTGCCCATGTACATCGAGTCCTTGCCGAAGAAGGCGCGTGACGCGCGTTGCATCGATGCTTCGAGCCATGGCGCGAACGACGGGGCGTTCCAGCCTGCCATTGCGGACTCGACGTTGAAGCTGACCCTGGCGCCGTACGGCGGATCCTGCTCGAGCGCGCGCTTGAGCGCGGCAGACGCGACCTTCGGGTCCATCGTCGGCGTGAGCCGGAACGACAGCTTGAGGCTCGTGTAGGGCCGCAGGACGTTGCCGGCGCTGCGGAAGGGAGGGATGCCTTCGGCGCCCGTCACGCTCAGCGTGGGCCGCCACGTGCTGTTGAGCAGCAGTTCCAGCGGGTCGTTCGACATCGGCTGCATGCCCGGCACGAACGGAATGCGACCCGCGACGATCGGACCCAGTATCGTCGCGGCAGCCTCGGCCTGCACGCGACGATCGGCCGGGATCGGTGTGTTCAGTTCATCGACAAGGATGGCGCCGGAGTGCATGTCCTCGACGCGCGCGAGCAGTGCGCGCAGCACGCGCATGCTCGACGGCACGATGCCGCTGGCCATGCCGGAATGCACGCCTTCGGTCAGGACGTCCGCGCGCAGCGTGCCGATCAGGTTGCCGCGCAACGACGTGGTGCACCACAGCTGCTCGTAATTGCCGCACTCGGCGTCGAGGCAGACGACCAGGCTCGGCGTGCCCAGGCGCGTGCCCAGCGCATCGATGTGGGCGGGAAGGTCGGGGCTGCCGCTTTCTTCACTCGCTTCGATCAGGACGACGCAGCGGGCGTGCGGAACCTTTTGCTCACGCAGTGCGCGGATCGCGGCGACGGACGAGAAGAGGGCGTAACCGTCGTCGGCGCCGCCGCGGCCGTACAGCTTGCCGTCGCGGATCACCGGCGTCCATGGGTCGAGACCGTCCGACCAACCGGTGAACTCCGGTTGCTTGTCCAGGTGCCCGTACATCAGGACGCAATCGTCCACGTCACCCGGGACGTCGACCATCAGCACCGGCGTGCGGCCCTCGAGCCTGAGCACCTCGACTTTGGAGCCAGCGGGTGCGTGCGCCGCGGCCCAACGCACCATCAACTGGACGGCGGCCTCCATGTGGCCGTGCGCTTCCCAGTCCGGGTCGAAGAGCGGGGACTTGTTCGGAATGCGCACGTAGTCGATCAGCTGCGGCAGGATCGAGTCCGACCAGGCTGCGTCGATGTAGTTCTTGGCTTTTAAAATATCCATTAAATTCAACTCATTACAAACTAAAGCTAGGGTAACTATCAGGATGGCGCTGCGGTATTTCCGAACCCGAAGAACTTTAGCGCATTGCGGGTCGTCGCTGCGGCAACGGTCGGAAAGTCCTCGCCCCGGCAGCTGGCAATCACCTTGACCACGTGGGGCAGGTACTTGGGCTCGTTGCGACGATGGGCGGGCTTGGGATTCAGGTCGCGTGGCAGCAGGTACGGGGCATCCGTTTCCACCAGCAGCCGGTCGAGCGGGATTTCGCGCACCAGGTGGCGCAGGTGGCCACCCCTGCGTTCATCGCAAATCCAGCCGGTGATGCCAATCGAAAGACCCAGCTCAAGGTAGTCACGCAGTTCGCGTCCGTCGCCCGTGAAGCAGTGAGCGACGCCTCCTGCGAGCCGAGGCAGGTAGTCCTTGAGGATTGCAACGAAGGCGTCATGACCATCGCGCTGGTGCAGGAATACCGGTTTGCCGCTTTCCACGGCGAGTTCCAGTTGCCAGCGGAAGGCTCGCTCCTGGTCTGCATGCGAGGAGAAGTTGCGGCAGTAGTCCAGTCCGCATTCGCCGGCCGCGCCCACCTCCGGCAGCGCGAGCAGTTCACGGAGGCGCGGCAGGTCGTCCTGGCGGAGTTCACTGGCATGGTGGGGATGGACGCCCGCCGTGGCCCGGAACACCGCAGGACTCGTCCGCACGAGGTCGATGGCGCGCCGGGTGCTGTCGAGCGTGCTGCCCGTGATCACCATGTGGCGCACGCCGGACGCGAACGCGGCGGCGACGACCTCGGCGCGGTCGTGGTCGAAGCTGTCGTGGGCGAGATTGAGGCCGATGTCGACGAGGGTGGGGGCCGAAGTCATGCAGGTTTGGCTGTGTTAGGTTGCGCCGCTTCCCCAGACTAGCGAGTACGCATGGCACTGGACAAGGCAGCGCTCGAGAGCTTGCGCCTCGACCGCTCCACGGTCGACGCCCAACTCAACGTGTCCGCCAGCAGCGCCGAAGCCGCCCGTCGTAATCTGCGCGAGATCAAGGTGCGGCTCGTCGATCCGCGCAAGACGCTCGAGCGCAATCGCTCGCTGGTCGAACGCAAGCTGGTTTCACAGAGCGTCCTCGACAGCTCCGAAGCCGAGGTGGCCGCGCTAAGCGCCCGGCTTGCCGCTGCGCGCTCCGCAGTCGACGTCGCCATCGCGCAGGTCGGACTCGGCCGGCAGCAACTCGCCGACCTGGAAATCCGCGCGCCGTTCAAGGGCGTCGTGATTTCGAAGGACGCGCAGCCGGGCGAGATGGTCTCGCCGATGTCGGCCGGCAGCGGCTTCACCCGTGCCGGGAATCAGTCGGGGTGTCCCAGGGTAGACGGGAGATCAATGAGTTAGGCACGACAACTGAGACGACTGGGCCAGCTAGTCTCAGTTGCCGTGGCACCAGCCTACCGCGGCGGGTTGTCGGCTCGTTGCTCCCCGCGACACCAAAGTCTCCAACGGCCGGTGATGCTCCGCCCCGATCCCGTTTCCGCGTGATTGGGCTCGATTCTCGCCGCCGCCCCGAGCGCACGGTGCTCTACCGAATGGTGCAGCAGCATCTCGAGTCCTGGCTGGCGGCGAGGCGCGAATCCGGCGGGGCATGACGAATATCACCTTGCGCTGGTGAGACCCGACCCTTACGGTCACGGCAGTCGCACGTCACCCTGTGGCACAATTCGCGCCCGATTGCCGACGAGTAGCTCCGTGAAAAAGTCCGATTTACTCAACCAGTTGCGCATCGACCGCAGCGCCCCAGCGGCGGGGTCGGGCACCCGCACGCCGCTGGTCCTGGGCGTGGTGCTGGCGGTACTGGTGGTCGTGGGGGTGGCGGCGTATTTCCTGAGTCGCGATCCTGCCCTGGTGGTCGAGACGGCAGTGGCGCGTACGCTGGCCTCGCAAACGACGCAGGCCTCGGTGCTGGATGCCACCGGTTACATCACCGCACGACGCCTGGCCACGGTGTCGGCCAAGATCACCGGCCGCGTGCAGACGGTGCTGATCGAAGAGGGCATGCGCGTCGAGCAGGGCCAGGTGCTGGCGACGCTGGAAGACGTCGACGTCAAGGCGCAGCGCGCCCTTGGCGCCGCAAGACTCGAATCCACCCGCTCGCAGCTGGCCGAGATCCGCACCAATCTGGCCAATGCCGAGCGCGAAGCCGAGCGCCAGCAGGGCCTGGCCGAGCGCAAGCTGGCCAGTGCGCAGGCTATCGATGCGGCCAACACCCAGGCCGCGGCCCTGCGTGGGCGTCTGGCGTCCGCACAGCGCGAGGTGCAGGTCGCCGAACGGTCGCTGCAAATCCTCGATCTGGATGTGGACAACACCATCGTGCGCGCGCCGTTCTCCGGTGTGATCACGGTCAAGGCCGCGCAGCCGGGCGAGATCATCTCGCCGCTGTCGGCCGGCGGCAGCTTCACCCGCACCGGCATCGGTACCATCGTCGACATGGACTCGCTGGAGATCGAAGTCGACGTCAACGAGAACTTCATCGGTCGCGTGCAGCCCGCGCAGCCGGTCGAAGCAACCTTGAATGCGTATCCGGACTGGAAGATTCCCGCCGAGGTGATCGCGATCATCCCCACCGCCGACCGCAGCAAGGCCACGGTCAAGGTGCGCATCGCGATCAAGCTCAAGGACGCGCGCATCGTGCCCGACATGGGCGTGCGGGTCGCTTTTCTCGACGAAAAAAAAGCGGATGCCGCACCGACCGAGCCGCCGAAAGGCGTGCTGGTTCCCAAGGCCGCCTTGCGTCGAGAATCCGATCTCGACGTGGTGTATGTGCTCTCCGACGAGCGCCTGCGGCGTCAAGTCGTCATCCTGGGCACGCTCAGCGCCGGCGACGCGCGGCAAGTGCTTAGCGGTGTGGTCGCCGGCGACCGCGTGGTCGTCGCGCCGGCCGATGGTTTGGCCGATGGCGCCGCCGCAAGCGTCAAACCCTGAAGCGCGGCGTATGAATGCAACACAAGAGGATCGAACGATGAGCGCCATGGTGGAAGTCCGCAACGTCGCCAAGACCTATGAGCGCGGCAAACAGAAAGTGCCGGTGCTCAACGGCCTGAGTCTGTCGATCGCCAAGGGCGACTTCGTCGCACTGATGGGACCCTCGGGTTCCGGCAAGACGACCTTGCTGAATCTGATCGGCGGTCTGGACCAGCCCAGCAGCGGTGAGATCTCGGTCGGCGGCACCCGCATCGACCAGCTCTCCAGCGGCGCGCTGGCCAAGTGGCGCGCTGCCAATGTCGGCTTCGTATTCCAGTTCTACAATCTGATGCCGGTGTTGACCGCGCAGAAGAATGTCGAGCTGCCGCTGCTGCTGACCAATCTGTCGGCCGCGCAGCGCCGGCAGAACGCCGCAGTGGCGCTCAAGCTGGTCGGCCTCGACGACCGCGCCGGCCACAAGCCCAAAGAGCTCTCCGGCGGTCAGGAGCAGCGCGTGGCGATCGCGCGCGCCATCGTGTCCGATCCGCAGATCCTGGTCTGCGATGAGCCCACCGGCGATCTGGATCGCAAGACCGCCGATGAAATTCTCACCCTGTTGCAGCAGCTCAACCGCGATTTCGGCAAGACCATCGTGATGGTCACGCATGACCCCAAGGCCGCCGAGTTCGCGACGCATACGCTGCATCTGGACAAGGGGTTGTTGGCGGAGCAGGTGGCGGCTTGAGTTGGGGGCGAGTGGAATGAAATACCTCACCTTCATCTGGGCCAGCCTGTGGCGCAAGAAGACCCGTGCGGCGTTCACCATCCTGTCGCTGCTGTGCGCGTTCTTGCTGTTCGGGTTGCTGCAGACGATCGGTGCGTTCTTCACCGCGGGCGCGGACTTCGTCGGCGCCTCGCGCCTGATCGTGCAGTCGCGGGTGTCGTTCACCGATTCGCTGCCGGAGCGGCTCAAGCCGCAGATCGAGAGCGTGCCGGGTGTGGCTGCGGTGCATCACGACCAGTGGTTCGGCGGTATCATCGGCGACAACACGCAGGCGATCGCGTTCGCCTCCAATCCGCGCAGCTTGCGCGCGGTGTATCCCGAATGGGTGATGCCCGATGCGCAGTGGGACGCGTTCGCCAATACCCGTACCGGGACCATCGTCGGCCGCAAGATCGCCGATCAGTACGGCTGGAAGGTGGGCGACAAGCTGCCGCTGAAGTCCAACATCTTTCCGCAAAAGGACGGGTCGATGGCATGGAGCTTCGACATCGTCGGCATCTACGACGGCAAGGACTCGAACTGGCAGGCGCAGACTACGCAGATCTTCCTCAATTGGGATTACTTCAACGAGGCCAACCAGTTCGGGCCGGGTGCCGCCGGGGTGTTCGCCGTGTTGCTGGAGAATTCCGATCGCGCCAACGAGGTCGCGCAGTCGATCGACAAGCTGTTCCTCAATTCGCCGGATGAAACCAAGACGCAGAGCGAAAAGGACTTCAACAAGGGGTTCTTCGCCCAGATCGGCGACATCGGCCTGATTGTGCGACTGATCCTGGTCGCGGTGTTTTTCACCATCGTGATCCTGACCGGCAACACGATGGCGCAGGCGATTCGCGAGCGCATTCCCGAAATGGCCGTGCTCAAGACCCTGGGCTTCAGCAACGGCCAGGTGACCGGCCTGGTGCTGGCCGAGGCCGCCGTGCTGTGTTTGATCGGCGGCCTGCTGGGCATGAGTTTGTCCAGTCTTGCCATCATCGGCATGGCCAAGGCCGCGCCGGGATTCTTCGGCTCACTGCCGACCGATCCGGTGATCTGGGTCCAGGGACTCATCGCCATGCTCGCATTGGCATTGGTGGTGGGATTGCCGCCGGCGCTGCGCGCGGGTCGGCTCAAGATCGTCGATGCGCTCGCCGGTCGCTGACCGCCAAGGAATCCGTCATGTTCAAGCAGATCTTCCAGGTGGTGGCGATCAACCTGCGCAGCATTCCCCAGCGTCTGGGGTTGTCGCTGGTGATCGTGATCGGCATCGCTGGCGTGGTCGGCGTGTTCACCGCGCTGTTCGCCATGTCGCGCGGCATCGAGGCCACGTTCGGGGCCAGCGGCGATCCGCGCAATGTGATGGTGCTGCGCGGCGGCTCGCCGGCCGAGCTCAACTCCTTCGTCGGTTTGGAGACCCTGCAAATTGCCGAGCGCACCGCCGGCGTGCGTCGCGATGCGCAGGGCCAGCCGCTCGCCGCAGGTGAGCTGATCGTGATCGCGGAGCTGCCGCGCAAGGGCGACACGCTCGGCGCCAATGTGACGCTGCGCGGGGTTACGCCGCAGGCCTTTCCGCTGCGCCCGAATCTGAAGATCATCGCCGGCGTGCCATTTACACCCGGATTGCAGCAGCTGGTCGCCGGCAAGGGCGCCGCGACCCAGTTCGAGGGATTGGATGTGGGCAAGATCGTGCGCCTGCGCGGTGCCGACTGGACCGTGGTCGGGCTGTTCGAGTCCGGCGATTCCTTCGACAGCGAGATTTGGGCGGACGCGGCCACCGCGCAAACCGCCTGGGGCCGCAACAACATCTTTTCCACCGTGCTGGTCGGGCTGGAGTCGCCCGAATCGCTGGAGACCTTTCAGGCCGCGCTGAAGGCCGATCCGCGGGTCAATGTGGAGGTCAAGCGACAGACCGCCTACTTCACCGAACAGACCCAGGCGACCACCGGTGGCATTCGTCTGCTAGGCACCGTGGTGGCGGTGATCATGGGTCTGGGAGCGGTGTTTGCCGCGCTCAACACGATGTACGCCGCGGTGTCCGCGCGCACGCGCGAAATCGCCACCCTGCGCGCGATCGGATTCGCCGGTTTCCCGGTGGTGGTCTCGGTGATGATCGAGGCCATGTTGTTGGCCCTGGCCGGTGGGCTGATCGGGGCCTTCCTGGCTTTCGTGCTGTTCAACGGCATGACCGTATCCACGCTCGGCGGCGGCTTCACCCAGCTGGTGTTCCAGTTCCGCGTCACCCCGGGATTGGTGACCTACGGCGCGGTCATCGCGTTGTTGATCGGCTTTGTCGGCGGACTGTTCCCGGCAGTTCGCGCCGCACGGCTGCCGGTAACCACCGCGCTGCGCGCCGCATAGTCGCGGCTGTTCTGCGGGGCGGGTCGCCATGACCCGCCCACCTGCGGCCAGCGCGGGCTTGATCGCCAGCAGCGCTGCCCGTGCATTGCGGTTGCGATCGACACGCCAGTTGGCCAGTGCCAGGCAGGCCCGCGCCTGCAGCCGCGCATCCTGCTAGCCCTGATCAGGTATGTCGGCACCACGATCGCGATCCTGATGGGCGTCGGCGCGGTGTTCGCCGCGCTCAATACGATGTACTCAGCGGTGTCGTCGCGCACCCGCGAGATCGCCAGGTTACGCGCGCTCGGTTTCGGCGCGGCGCCGGCCATCGCCTCCGTGCTGCTCGAGTCGGCGGTGCTCGGACTGCTGGGCGTCGTCGTGGGCGGACTGCTCGTGTACTTCGGCCTGAACGGCTACCAGGCGACGACGCTGAATTTCGGCAGCTTCAGCCAGCTCACGTTCGCTTTCACCGTCACGCCGCGACTGCTGGTGACCGGACTCTGGTACTCGCTCATACTCGGCATCGTGGGCGGCCTGCTGCCGGAAATCCGGGCCGCGAGAATGCCGGTGACGACCGGCCTGAGGGAACTGTAGCCGATGCGTAGCCTGGGTCGCGGCGCGGCCGGGAATTCACCCGACGCGCACCCGCTGCAAATGACGCTCTGGACCGACCGTGAAGTCGGCGTGGCGTGGAACGTGCGCATCAGCCGGCGCGCGCGCCGCATGTCGATGCGCGTGTTTCCGGGCGGCCGCGTCGAAGTCATCGTGCCGCAGGGCGCTGGTCTGCCCGCGGTCGAGCGTTTCGTCGCCCGGCACCGCGACTGGGCTGAGCGCCGCTCGAAGGAACTGCTGCAACTGGCGCCGCAGTCGGCCGAGCGCCGGCCCGAGGCGGTGGAAATCCGCCTGCTCGACCGGCAGTGGTCAGTTGAGTACGTGCCCGGACGGCGCGTGCGGGCGGAAGAGGTTGGCGATTCGACGCTGCGAGTGCATTCGCCCGCCGACACCGACCGTCATGCCAGCCAGGCACTGGTGCCGTGGGTCACGCACCTTGCACGGCAAGAACTTTCGCATCGCTTGCGGCCGCTCGCGGCCCAGCTCGGCATCGACTACTCGCGCATGACCGTGCGTCGCCAGCGCACGCGCTGGGGCAGCTGCTCGACGCGGGGTAACATCAGCCTCAATGTCTGCCTGTTGTTCCAGCGTCCAGAGGTCGTGCGCTACCTGATGATCCACGAGCTGTGCCATCGCCGGCACATGAACCACTCGCAGCGGTTCTGGTCGCTGGTCGCCTCGTTCGAGCCGGGCTGGAAGCCGCTCGACGTCGAACTGCTGCAGGGCTGGCGGCACGTGCCGGCCTGGGTCTTTCCATGAGCGAGTCGCACGACGAGACCGGCGGATCACGCAAGCCCTCCCTCGGCTCTTACGTCGAGCTCGAGGGCGAGCGCATTCACTGGGACCTGGGCGAATCGCTGAGCTATGGCGAATACCTGCACCTGGACGAGCTGCTCGGCGCGCAGCAGCCGCTGTCCGGCCAGCACGACGAGATGCTGTTCATCGTGATGCACCAGGCATCCGAGCTGTGGCTGAAGCTCTGCGTGCACGAGCTGCGGGCCGCGATCGCGCAGATCCGCAGCGACGACCTCGGACCGGCGTTCAAGATGCTGGCGCGGGTCTCGCGCGTGCAGCAACAGCTCGCGCAGTCGTGGGACGTGCTCAGCACGATGACGCCGGCGGATTACTCCGGGTTTCGCGACTCGCTGGGCAAGTCATCCGGGTTCCAGAGTTTCCAGTACCGGACGCTCGAGTACCTGATCGGCAACAAGAACGCGGCGATGATCGAAGTCCACCGGCGGACACCGGCGATCTACGCGCTGTTGCAGGAGGCCCTGCACAGCCCGAGCCTGTACGACGAGGCGCTGCGGCTGCTGGGACGCCGCGGCTTCGCGATTCCAGCCGAATTGCTGGAGCGCGACTGGAGCGTGCCGTACGCGGAGCATCCCGGCGTCACGGCGGCGTGGCTCACCGTGTATCGCAACATCGAGGAACACTGGGACCTGTACGAGCTGGCAGAGAAACTGGTGGACCTGGACCAGCGCTTCCAGCTGTGGCGGTTCGCCCACCTGAAGACTGTCGAGCGAATCATCGGGTACAAGCGCGGGACGGGCGGCACCAGCGGCGTGGCTTACCTGGCCAAGGCGCTCGAACTCAGGTTCTTCCCGGAACTCTGGGGCGTCCGAACCTCGATCTGACGCGTGTAGAATGCGGTGGCTTCGGGCCATGCCGGCCCCACCAGGCGCGCGTCAATGCAGGAAAGACTCCAGAACATCAACGTCGTCTCGAGCGAACTGCTCCCCACGCCGGAGGCGGTCAAGCGCGACCTGCCCCTGGCGCAGGCGGCAGAGGACTTCGTGTATCGCAGCCGCCAGACCGTGCGCAGGATCCTCGACCGGGACGATCCGCGCCTGTTCGTCGTCGTCGGCCCGTGCTCGATCCACGACCCGGCCGCGGCGCGCGAGTATGCGCAGCGCCTGAGCGGGCTGGCCGCGACGGTCGACAAGACGATGCTGCTCATCATGCGCGTCTACTTCGAGAAGCCGCGGACGACGGTGGGCTGGAAAGGCCTCATCAACGATCCCGACATGGATGATTCCTTCCACATCGAGAAGGGCATTCGCGTCGCGCGCGAGTTGCTGCTGTTCCTCGCCGACCTCGGGGTTCCGGCGGCCACCGAAGCGCTCGACCCGATCATGCCGCAGTACCTCTCCGAGCTGATCACGTGGACCGCGATCGGCGCGCGCACGACGGAATCGCAGACGCATCTCGAGATGGCGAGCGGGCTCTCGACGCCCGTGGGGTTCAAGAACGGCACGGACGGCTCGCTGGCGGTCGCGATCAACGCGCTGCAGTCGGTGCGCCACCCGCACCACTTCCTGGGCATCACGCAGCAGGGCCAGTCCGCCGTTTTCCGTACACGCGGCAACAAGTACGGCCACATCGTGCTCCGCGGCGGCGGGGCGCGGACGAACTACGATTCGGTGAGCCTGGCGCTGGCCGAGCGTGAGCTCGACATAGCCGCATTGCCGGCCAACATCGTCGTCGACTGCAGTCACGGCAACTCCAACAAGGATCCCGGCCTGCAGCCGCTCGTGGCCGAAAACCTGGCCAACCAGATCCTCGAGGGTAATCGCTCGCTGGTGGGTTTCATGCTCGAGAGCAACCTGCACTGGGGCAGCCAGCCGCTCAGCGGCGATCGCAGCCAGCTGCAGTACGGCGTCTCGGTGACGGATGCCTGCGTGGACTGGGCGACGACCGAAGGCCTGCTGGTTTCGCTCCACGAACGGCTGCGTTCGGCGCCGCGCTTTGCGCAGGGATCGGCTGCCGCCTGACCCCTGCTTATTACCAGACCAGGTCGTCGGGAACGACGAAGTCCTTGTAGGCGTCGTCGACCGGTGCCGATTCCGCCTTGTCGGAAGTGTTCACGACCGCGCGCGGTTCCCGCTCCTTGACGCGCTCACCCGTTTCCGCCGGCACCAGTTCGTAGTGCCCGTCGCAGCGGACGATCGCGATCTCGCCGCGGACGATGCGTTCACGCAGCGATGCATCCACGGGGATGCGACCGACCTTGCCGTTGATGACGAAGTTGAAGTAGTCGTCGCTCTCGGGCTTCGCAATCCTGTTCTGTTCCACCAGCTGGCGGATCTCGGCCCAGCGCGCCTTGGCCGCAGCCTTTTCCTCGCGCTTGCGGTTCAGTTCGGCGTCCTTAGCGGCCTTGGCGGCCGCCTGCTTCTGCAGTTCGGCCTGGCGCTGTTCCTCGCGGAAATTGCGGTCCTTCTTGCCGACCTGCTTGCGGTCGGTGAAGTCCTGGCGCTTCTGGCTCTGCTCGGCCTGCTTGACCTGCTTTTCGCTGACCAGGCCGGCCTGCAGCAGCTGCTCACGCAAAGACAAGCCGGACATGGCGGAACCTCGGAAGCCGGGGTGGGGGCAAGGCTGCGTATGTTACGCAGTGGGCGCCGGGATGCGAAGCGCGGGACGGCCGGGAACCGCGGGAACAGGCCGGCTGCCCGTCCTGATAAGATTCGGCACTGCCTTTTTCACCATCCGGTCACCATTCCGGGGAGGATCCGACCATGACGATCAAAGTGGGCGACAAGCTGCCCGCCGGCACGTTCAAGACGATGACCAAGGACGGCCCGCAGAACCTGACCACCGACCAGCTCTTTGCCGGCAAGACGGTCGTGCTGTTTTCGGTGCCGGGCGCATTCACGCCTACCTGCGATGCCAAGCACCTGCCGGGCTTCGTGGAAAAGGCCGGTGCGATCAAGGCCAAGGGCGTCGATACGATCGCGTGCATGGCAGTCAACGACGTGTTCGTGATGAACGCGTGGGGCAAGCACTCGAACGTCGGCGACGGCGTGCTGATGCTGGCCGACGGCAATGCGGAGTACGCCAAGGCACTCGGCCTCGAATTGAATGCCAGCGGCTTCGGCATGGGTATCCGTGGCCAGCGTTTCGCGATCATCGCGAAGGACGGCACGGTCACGGGGCTCTTGGTCGAAGGCCCGGGCGAATTCAAGGTCTCGAGTGCGGACTACGTGCTGAGCCAGCTGTAGCTCTTCGCCGATGAACTTCAACGCACCTGTCGTGACGATGCTCTATGCCGCGATTTGCGGCGTGCTGCTCATTGCGCTTGCGCTCAACGTCGTGCGCCTGCGGCTCGGTCGCAAGATCCCGCTGGGCATGGGTGAGGGTGCTGCGCTCGAGCAGCCGGTGCGAGTGCACGGCAATTTCACCGAGTACGCGCCGACGTTCCTGATCCTGCTGCTGCTCGCGGAGCTGGGCGGCGCCGCGTCGTGGTTGCTGCACCTGCTGGGTGGGGCGTTCGTGACCGGCCGATTGCTGCATGCCTACGGGCTCAGCACGGTGCGGGCGCGTTCGTTCGGCCGGTTCTACGGCTCGGTGATTTCGTGGACGTCGATCCTGGTGCTCAGCGGCTACCTGCTGGTCCTGCGATAGGGTCGGCACGCCCTGCAGCCCCGCGCTACTGCGTGCGGGGGAGGGCATCGCACAGACCACGTGTCCCCGCGGGATATACTTCGAGCCGTGCATACGCTCGAATCGGAACTTCGCACCCTGCGGGCCGCAGGGGTGATTGACGACGCCAC
>JBAVJR010000537.1:0-18838 GCA_049687855.1 Steroidobacteraceae bacterium
CGTGTCTGCCTTTCCAAGCTCTGGGAGAGGTCCCGGATCGAACGCCTGTCACGAAGCGCGTGTCAGCCTTTCCACGCGCGGGGAAGGGCACGCAGTCGGCTGCTATGCTCCTCGCGCCATGACGACGCCCGCCTACACGTCCTTCTATCCCCATTGCACGCTCTGCCCGCGACTCGCCGCGTTTCTCGCCGACGGCAAGCGCCAGTACCCGCAGTATCACTGCGCGCCCGTCGCGCCGTTTGGCGACGCGGATGCCGGGCTGTTGATCGTGGGCCTCGCGCCCGGCTTCCACGGCGCGAACGCAACCGGCCGTCCGTTCACCGGCGACTACGCCGGCATCCTGTTGTACGAAACCCTGCATGCGTTCGGCCTGTCGACCGGACCGCAGTCGGTCTCGGCGGACGACAGCCTGCGCCTCATCGACTGCCGGATCTCGAACTCGGTCAAGTGCGTGCCGCCGGGCAACAAGCCGCTGCCGGCCGAGATCGCGACCTGCAATCGCTACCTGGCGCACGAACTCGCCGGTGTGGAGGATGGCACGGTGCTGCTGGCGCTTGGTGCGATCGCGCACGGTGCGGTGCTGCGCGCCCTGGGCCTCAAGCAGTCCGCGATCGTTTTCAGCCACGGCGCCGAGCACAAGCTGCCCCGCAATCTCACGCTGGTCGACTCGTACCACTGCAGCCGGTACAACACCAATACCCGTCGGTTGACGACCGACATGTTCCGCAAGGTGGTGGCCCGCGCGGCGCAGCTCGCGCAGCGCGTTTCCGACTAGCCCCTAACCTCTAACCCGTAACCCCTTTGCCTTTCGACCTGCAATCGTTCCTCGCGGCGCTCCCGACCAGGCCGGGCGTGTACCGCATGCTCGACCATGACGGCGGCATTCTCTACGTGGGCAAAGCGCGGCACCTGCGCCACCGCGTCACGAGCTATTTCCATGGCCGCGTCCACGCCGACAAGACGATGGCGATGCTGGCGCAGGTGGCCGGCGTGGAAATCACGGTCACCGCGTCGGAGACCGAGGCGCTGCTGCTCGAGTTCAACCTCATCAAGCAGCACAAGCCGCGCTACAACATCCTGCTCAAGGACGACAAGAGCTTTCCGTTCATCCACGTCTCGAGCCACGCCTATCCTCGCATCGCGTTCTATCGCGGCACGAGGAAATTGCCCGGGCGGTTCTTCGGCCCGTACCCCAACTCGGTGGCCACGCGCGAGACGCTGCTGCTGCTGCAGAAGCTGTTCCGCCTGCGTCCCTGCGAGGACACGTTCTTCGCCAACCGCTCGCGCCCATGCCTGCAGTACCAGATCAATCGCTGTACCGGGCCTTGCGTTGGCCTGGTCGCGCCGGAGCAATACGCGCTCGACGTGGCCGACGCGGTCAAGGTGCTCGACGGCCGCAACGTCGAGGTCATTGAAGACCTCGGTCGTCGCATGGAGGAGGCCGCATCGAAGCTCGCGTACGAGCAGGCGGCGCGGCTGCGCGACCAGATCCAGATGCTGAAGCAGATCCAGGCGACGCAGGTGATGACGCGGATGTCGGGGCACGACATCGATGCCGTCGGCATCGCGCACGAGGGTGGCGAGTTCTGCGTGTCCGTAGTCTTCGTGCGGGGTGGGCGCAACCTCGGCAGCTCCAACTATTTCCCCAAGGGCGGCCTCGGCGACGAAGGCGAAATGCTCGCGGGCTTCCTCGCGCAGTACTACCTCGCGCGCGAGGCGCCGTCCGAGATCGTGCTGTCGCGGCCGGTGGAGGGTGCCGAGGCGCTCGAGCAGGCACTCGCGCAGAAAGCGGCGCACGCCGTCGAGATTCGCACCAACGTTCGCGGCACCCGCGCGCGCTGGATCGAGATGGCGCGCAACAACGCGGCGCTCGGGCTGAAGATGCGTGCGTCGAGCCGCGCGACGGTCGCCGACCAGCTCGAGGCCGTCGGGCGCGAGCTGAGCCTCGGCAAGACGCCGCAGCGCATCGAATGCTTCGACGTGAGCCATTCGATGGGCGAGTCCGCCGTCGCTTCGTGCGTAGTGCTCAGTCCAGAGGGCCCGCTGAAGAGCGACTACCGGCGCTTCAACCTGCGCGGCATCACGCCCGGCGATGATTACGCGGGTATCGAACAGGCTGTCGAACGCCGGTTCGCCCGGGTGATACGTGGCGAGGCGCCGATGCCCGACCTGCTGCTGATCGACGGTGGGCTGGGGCAGTTGCATGCAGCCATGGCGGCGCTCACGCGTGTCGGCGTGACCGACCTCGCGGTCGTGAGCGTCGCAAAAGGCTCGGACCGCAGGGCAGGGCAGGAGCGCCTTTTCTTTCCCGGGCAGGAAGCCGCGATTATACTCGCCGACGACTCGCCGGCCCTGCGCCTGATCCAGCGCGTGCGCGACGAAGCGCATCGTTTTGCGATCACCGGTCACCGGCAGTCGCGCGACCGCAGCCGGCGCGAGTCGTGGCTCGAGGAGATCCCGGGCCTGGGGCCCAAGCGCCGCCGGGAATTGCTGAAGGCTTTTGGCGGTCTGCAGGGAATCCGGCAGGCGTCGGTGGAAGACCTGGCCAGGGTGCACGGCATCAGCCGGCAGCTGGCGGAAGAAATTTACGAACGAATGAATCCTGGGGCCTGACCGAGTCGCCGTCTTGAACCTGCAATCTCTCCCGAACGCGCTCACGATCGGCCGCATCATCGCGGTGCCGCTGTTCGTCGTGCTTTTTTACTGGGGCGGCCCCTGGGGCGATCCGCTCGCGGCGCTCGTGTTCATCCTCGCGGCGGTCACCGACTGGATCGATGGTTACCTGGCGCGCAAGCTCGGCGTCACCACGCCGCTCGGCGAGTTCCTCGATCCCGTGGCCGACAAGCTGATGGTCGCTATCGCACTGATCCTGCTCGTAGCGCACGACACGCGTGCAGTCATCGTCGTCAGCGCCATGGTCATCGTGGGCCGCGAGATCACCGTCTCGGCGCTGCGGGAATGGATGGCCCACCTCGGCGCGCGGGCCAAGGTCAAGGTGTCGTCGCTCGGCAAGTGGAAGACCATCCTGCAGATGGTCGGCCTCAGCCTGATGGTCTATCGCAGCGACCTGTTCGGGCTACCGATCTACGAAATCGGCATCGTCCTGCTGGTCATTGCCTCGGTCCTGACCCTCTGGTCGATGGTCTTGTACGTGCAGATTGCGTGGCCGGAGCTGCGCAAGTCGACCGTCGCTTGACAGGTTGCGGCCCTGCGGCGAGAATTCGCGGCTGACGAAAGCTGGCTTTCGTGAGCCCAAGCGGGTGTAGCTCAGTTGGTAGAGCGCGACCTTGCCAAGGTCGAGGTCACGAGTTCGAGCCTCGTTACCCGCTCCAGTTCCTCGCACGACCCCGGGCCCACCCGGGGTTATGTGTTTCTGCGGGCACGTAGTGGGCCATCGCGGCTAGGTGGCAGAGTGGTCATGCAGCGGCCTGCAAAGCCGTGTACGCCGGTTCGATTCCGACCCTAGCCTCCATTCATGTTCAGCGCGATGCAAGACCCGGCCCTGCCGGGTTTGATTGTATTTGCACGACCCAGTACCCGAGCATTCTGGAGACCGGGCGGAACGACGTGCCGACGTCCTGCAGCAATCCACATTCAGTCGCCGATTGCTGCTGCTAGAACCGGCCTTCAATAATTCTTCTCAACTCAACATGACATTCCAGCTATAAGATATTGTTTTAAATAGTATTATAAAATACGAATTGGCCCAGAGCATGGTAAGTCGAGTGCGCGGTTCGCGACGGGTTCGCAGTGGTCAGTTGCAGGCGCCGCCGCTCTCGGTTCGCAGACCGAGCGCTGCAAACTACTGGGGTTAGTCCTGTGTTTTTCCGGCCAGTAGTCCGCGCAGCACGCCGGGCCCGAGAGTACGACTGAATTCCCGGGTCGCAATCAACGGCAACAAAATCAAGAGGACAACGAGCGACTTGGCGAGCATCTGCACGACCGATTTCTGCTCGTACGCCGCCCACGTCGAAGCAAGCGAATGCCCGTGGAACTTTCCGACCAACAGTTCCTCGACCACCGACAGCACGATGAGCAGCAGCCAGAACTGAACGCTCTTCGTGACGATCGCCCCAGCCAGTCGCGGCGCGCGTGATTTTTCACCGACGCCGAGCGCGTCCCCGATCAGGATGAACTTGGCGAGGATCGCGGCCTTGATGGCCGCGGCCCCCAGGGAGAACGTGTCGGCGCTTGAACCATCCGATAAGGTCGATCCGTAAAACATCAGCACCGCGAAGCAGACGAACAGGTAGGACGCGATGTAGCCGAAGGCGCGCATCTCCTCGATAGCGCGCTCTTTCAGCGTCGGCTTGCACGAGCGCACCTGCGATTCCTGGTTCACGGCATGTCTCCCTCATCCCCCCCTGCGCCGCCATCAGCGGTGGCAGGGGAACAGCCGAGCCGGACGTGATTACTGTGACGTCTTGCCCTTGATCTCGTCCAGTCGCACGCGCAGTTCATGCGCCCAACTGCGCAGAATCTCGTCGGCCGCTTGCGTATTGGTGACGCGGTTCGCCTGCTTGCCGAACGCATCCTCATCGGCTGCCGCATCCATCACTCGAGCCAGCAGCGTATTGGTCGAGGAATCCCATAGTTCGAGGAACAGCGTCATCTGGCCGGCCGAGCGAACGACCGTCGCGTTGATTCCCGCGGTCATGATGTCCGGCGCGGAGACTTCCACGTTCAGCAACGCCGGTCGCAGGACCAGCACGTCGGGTGCGGCGGAATCGACGACCTGGTAGCTACCCTTGTTCTGCAATTCGTCGGTGAAGACCTTCTTGAACTCGGCGGCCAGCCCCGACTTCATGCGCTCCACGTCCTTGTCCGAGACGCGTCCTTCGAGCCCCCTGCGACTGTTGTTGTAGTCCTTCTGCCAGTCTTTCTCGAAGTCGACCAGGCAATCGAGGATCGCCACTCGGTTGTACTGCGTGAAGGTGGCGCCGGGTTTCAGGTAAACGAGGCGATGTTTGGTGCTTTTCTGAAGCTGCAACCCTTCCGGGGTGACCTGCGGAGGCGCGTCCGCCGCGTGCACGGTGGGGATCGCCGCAAGAGCCAGTGCTGTCAGCACTCCCACCATAAGTCCGTGTTTCCTTGCGCTCATGAAACTCTCCAGGGTCTTGTCTATGGAACCATAGCGCAGCACCGCGCAGGTTGGAACCTCATTGGTCTACCGTTGCGCAGACCAGAGGTACTGCCAGCTCAGCGAGTACGTCTCCAGATCGCCGCCGAAGCGTGCGGTGACACCCTTGCTCCACGCGAGTTTGATCGAGTTCTGCTGTCCCACGGGAACGGCGAGCGTCAGGCCCGCGCGGCTGTTGTCCTGCCTGTTCCGGTCTGACACGCCATCGACCGAGGTCGTGCCGCCCGCATACCACGTGCCACTCACGCCGAGCCAAAATCGCGGGGCGAACGTGTAACTCAGGGTCCCCTGCAGCGTGGGGAGCGGGTCCTGCGAGCGTACATGGCCGCCAAAGTAGTCTTCGTTGTCGCCGTAGAGCCAGACGCCGAGCGAACCGTCGAGGGTCCAGCGGCCGAACCGGCGCGAGCCGCCGACCTCGGGCCGGAAAGCCCAGCGGTTAGTGCCGATGTTGATCAGCTTGTCTTCGAAGTACTCGCCCGTAGGCGCCGAGACCACGAGGCTCGCCCCGAGCGTCCGATCGGGCGGGCTGCGCATGAACTCGGCAGGTGTTTGAGCTGAGCCCGGCAGCAGGCTGAGCGTAAAGCGCAGCCTGAGATCGCCAAGTCCCTCGCGATCGGCGCGCTCTGCAACACCGTTCACCAATCCGGTGGCCGTTCCATCGACATACGGCACCGCTATCGCCAGGCTCGCCAGCCGGCTCGCAAACGCGAACGTACCGCCGATTCCCGTCGACAGGCTGTCTGAACGGACCTGAAAGCCCTCGATGGGGGAGGCGGAGTCCAGCAATACGTCGCCATCGGAGCGTGCGTACGACATCACCAGGAACCGGACACCGGCAGGGTTCGGCGCGTAAGCGCGTGCCTCGAGTTCCTGGCCGGCGGTGCGATGTGAGCACATCGTGATTACCAGGGTTGCAAGCAGCCTCAGTGTCGCGCGTACACTCATGCTCCGCGAGCACCTGCGGCAGGGCTCCCCGGGATCAACGGAAAATGCCGCGCTCGAGGATGGTGCCGTTGCCGACCGGCCGGCCGACCGCGATCCAGAGGCTCCAGGAATCGTTGCTGGTCATGCCAAGGCCGACGGTGAGCGGACCGGCCTGCGTGCGGCCAGCCAGGTACAGGGAGCCGCCGTAGATGTATTCGTCGTCCGCGAATCCCGGCAGGACGTCTGATTCCAGGCGACCAAACACCTGGCCCGCCTCCAACCGCACTCCGGCGTACAGTGCCTGCCCCCGGATCGACATGATGTCCTTGATCTTCCAGAGGTAGCTGCCGCTGGCCGTCCAGTAATCCGTCAGGCGCAATTCACCCAGCTCGTAACCCGGGAAACTGCCCGGACCACCGAGCATGAAGTAGCGGTCAGGTGGCATGGCGCTGTTCAAATCGGTGCCGCCGGCCAGCGTCATCCAGACGACGTCATTGCGTACCGGCAGCGCCAGGCCGACACCGAGTTCCAGCCGTTCCCAATTCAAGTCCCCACCGAGCGAATCGTCGACGTACGCGTACTCCAGCGCAGCCGCAAGTCCCCGAGTCGGGTTGAACGGTGTGTCGCGAGTGTCATAGGTTGCGGCGACGGTGAGGCCGGCGTCGTCGCGTTGGTCCTCGGGCAGGATCGGCGAACCCGTTTCAACGCTCGCCCTGCGCCGCGTGTAAATGTAGCCCGCGCGGATCTGCGCATCGTCATTGATGTTGACGCCTAAGTCGAACTTGCCACCCCATTCGCTGAATTTGTAGCGCGCCAGGCGCTCATTGTCGACGAACACGTCTTCCCACGACCGCGTCCAGAACAGTTTCGGTTCGACGAAGAAGCGCTGCGCCACGTCAAGCGGCTGGTAGAGGCTGGTCGAGAGATTATTGAAATAGCCGAGCTGCACCTCGTTGCGCCACTCGGCACCGAGCGAGTTCAGCCAGGTGCGCGTGTGCTTGGCATAGACGATGAAGCCGAGGTCGCCGTCTTCGGAACCGTAGAGCCCGAGGTCGAACTTGAGGTAGTCCGGTCCATAAGCCTTCTCCTTCGGCCACCACTCGAGCGTCGGGTTGCCCGGGTCACCCGTCAGCCGGTACTCGACCGACTCGAATTCCTGCAGCGCGGCCATCTGCTGTGCCTCGGCGCTGATCTTCGCGGTGTCGACCGTGTCCCCCGGCTGCACTTGCGCACGCTGCTTCAGATAGTCGGGATTTACCCGCTCCATGCCCATGTACTTGACGTCGGCAAGGCGCGTCTCGATATTCTGGCCCGCGGTAATGCTGGCGCGCCACGCATTGTACTGGGCCTCCGGCACCGCCAGTGAGGCCAGCTTGACCGCCATCCCGCGCGCCGCCTTTTCACCGAGCGGTACGGTCTCGGGCACGCGCTCGAAGTCGGCGGTGGTGATATCGCCCATGATCACGTCGATGCGCACGTCCTTGTCCGTCAGGCTCTCCAGTTGCAGGTTCTCGTTCGCCATGATCCCCACGTCCGAGCTGCGGAGCAGCAGCTGGGTGGCCGATTGCAGCTTCTCGCGCTTGACCTCCTCTTCGACCAGGTTCACGACGATCACCACGTCGGCGCAGAGGTCGCGCGCGACGTCCACCGGGATGTTGCGGACCATGCCGCCGTCGGAAAGGATGTGCTGCTCGGTCAGGACCGGCGCGAAGGCACCCGGGATCGCCATGCTCGCGCGCATCGCGGTGGCGAGGTCGCCGTCCTTCAGCACCACCATGTGACCGCTGACCATGTCGGTCGCGACAGCACGGTAGGGGATAGGGAGCTTGTTGAAATCAGTCTGAGCGCGTGCCGCTGCGACGTACGTCCGCAGCAGGTCCTCGATGTTGCTGGTGTTGACGAGCCCGCCGGGCAGGACGACTCGCTTGTTCTGCAGTCCGAATTCGAATTCGTTGCTGTATGTAACCCCGGCGCGCTTCTGCTCTATGGTCTGCAGTTCGCGCCGGCCCGCCCCACCGACCACCGTCTTCCAGTCGATGCCGGTCACGAATTTTTCGAGGCCCGCCGCCGGGATGCCCGACGCGTAACCGCCGCCGACCAAGGCGCCCATGCTGGTGCCGGCAATGCAGTCGATGGGGATGTGCATTTCTTCCAGCACTTTGAGCACGCCGACGTGGGCGCCGCCCTTGGCACCACCCCCGGCGAGCACGAGACCAACCCTTGGCCGACTGGATGCCGCGGGCGCTGGACCCTGGTCAGCGGCTGCCGGACAGGCAGCGGCAAGAGCCAACAGGCAGCCGGCGATCGCCGATGGCGCCGCCGATCGAATGTGTAAGCGTGTCATCAGGGCCTTTCCCAAGCGTGGTCCTGCCATTGCATTTTGCCTGCAAGCGGCGATCCGGAAAGTACGCAGAATACGTCCAGTTGGCGCCAGTGCGTGTTTGATTCGTTGCCAGGAGGACGGGTCAGTGAGACGGCCGCGCCGGGCAGGTCGCTGCGCGCCGAAACCAAGCCAGCAACGAGCCTGGCCGCTCGGGCGACGCAGAGTGCAGCCGGCGACAGTCGGGGTAAGTACATAGTTGTTACGCTCAAGACCGCGCGGATGATAGGCTGCAAGGCAGAAAAGCGTCTGGTCGCAAGGGGAATTAGGGACATGCGTATGGCTAGATCCATCGGGTTGCTCCGGAGTCTGGGCGCGGTCGCGGCGTTGACGACGGGAGTCCTGGCGAGTTCATCGGCGCTGGCCACGGACGACGCGCCCAGCATTCTCAACGATCCGTTCTACCTGAGCCTGGGCACGTTCATTCTGAACAGCGATACCACGGTCAGGTTCGACGGCGACACCGGCCGGGGCACGCCGATCGACTGGGAGAGCAGTTTCGGTGGCGGCGACATGACCCGGTTCCGACTCGATGGCCACTGGCGCTTCGGCGACAGCGACCGGCACAAGGTCCGGCTCATGTGGTTCAGTGCCTCGCGGGACGGATCAAAGACGCTCGACCGCGACATCGAGTTCGGTGGTGAGGTCTATCCCGTCAATGCGAAGGTCAACTCCGAGTTCAGTTTCGACATCTATGAACTGGCCTACGAGTACGCTTTCCTGAGACGCGATACCTATGAGGTGACTGGCACCTTCGGCGTGCACCTCGCCTCGCTGGGAATGGGACTGTCGGCCAAGGCGTCGACCTCGAATGGCACGCTCACCGGGGACATCAAGCGGGAAGGCACCATCGACGTGCCGCTGCCGGTCCTCGGACTGCGCGGCCTATGGCAGTTGCCACATGATTTCTGGATCGACGCGAGCGCGCAGTATTTTTCGATGAACATCGACCAGTACGACGGCAGCGTGCAGGACTACAAGGTAATGGTGAACTGGCAGCCCAAGAAGTGGCTGGGCTTCGGCCTCGGCTACAACCAGTTCAACGTCGACCTCGACGTGGACGGCGACAAGTTCAATGGCAACCTGAACTGGAAATACCGCGGGCCGATGCTGTCCTACAGCGCCGTCTTCTAGTAACGCGCGACACACGAGTTGCTCGTCGGGGTCCTGCTGGTCGCGGTGGCGATCCCGCTCGGCGGCTAGCCTGACCGTCGGCTTGCGCTGCGCCGGTATTCGGTCGGCGTGACTCCCGTCCAGTGCCGGAAAGCGGTCGCGAAATTCGCCGCGCTGGAATACCTGAGCGATTCGGCGATCTGTTGCACCGGCATCCCCGTGTCACGCAGCAACTGGCACGCGACCTCGCTCTGGACCGACTCGAGTATTTCGCTGAACAGAACGCCATGTCGCTGCAGCATGCGGTGGAGCGCCCGACGGTGCACGCCGCAAACGGCCGCCACGCAGTCCATCGAGTATTCTCCGTGGGCCACTTGCTTGCGCAGGAGGCGCCGCACGGTTGCGGGAAAGTCCGTCATCAGCGCGTCCTGCCGCTCCCGCGCCCTGGATTCGATCCGTGCCCGCACTGACGGGTCTGCCTGCGGCAACGATCGGTCGAGCCAGTGACTCTCGAAGAAGATCGCTGACTGGTCGCTGTTGAAGCTCAGTGGCGCACGAAAGAAGTTCTGGCACGGCCGCAGGTTCGATGGGGCTTTACTGGCGATCGTCACCGCGGCAGGCAGCCATTTTGGGCCGCACAGGTCCTGCAGGACATTGAACGCGACGGTCAACGCGCCCAGTTGAAAATGCCGCGTGTCGACCATCTTGTGCCCGGCGACTGCGTACAAGAAACGCGTTAAGCCATCGGACGTGATCAGGTTGACAGTCGCGGCTGTGTTTTGCAGGGTGAAATATCTTACGAATCTCTGCAGCCCGTCGCCGGCATTCTCGCCACAGAAAGCTACCTCGCCGGCGAGGCCCATGTCGGCGAGTCGGATACCCTGGGCCATCAGCAGGGCGATGTGATCACAGTTCGACAACTGCGCGCTCACCTCCATCAGGCGCCCCAGGTCCGCATAAGCAACCAGCGTATCCGGGTCGTCGAAAATCCCGGCTGGCAGGCCAGCTGCGTCCATTACGTCACGAAGTTCGACGCCGAGTCCGGCCAGCACTTCTGGCAGACGTCGGTACGCTGCGATGCGTGCGCTCCCTGCAGTGGACGCTACGCCTGTTGGCGATACGGGAAAATGCTTAGGTGCGTTGGCCAAAGTTCTGACCGGTCTTGTCATGAAATCAAAAGTTTCACGTTAGGCCGCAGGATACATTGCCCAACATGGCCCAGTGAGACGCCAGACGCGCCGTCGGATGACGGTAGCGCGTGTGCGTGCGGCGGTCGCCCTCAGGAGATTTCGTATGGAAACCCGCAAAGTCCTAATTTCAAAGGGTCTTTTGGCTGCCGCCGTATCGGCTGCGCTGCTCGCAAGTGCGCCCGCCCTGGCCGAAGACTCCGGCCGCAACTTCGAGATCTACGGCTTCGCCCAAGCCGACTACATCCAGGACATCGGCGGCCGGCTCGATCCGGACTGGGACGATGCCTTCCGGCCCTCAAAGATCTGCTTCGACAACGCCTGCGGCGAGGACGGGCAAGCGAGCATCAGCGTCAAGCAGAGCCGCTTCGGGGTGAAGGGCACGATGCCAACCGGCTCGAGCACTGCGCCGCTCACCTTCAAGTTCGAATTCGACCTGTTCGGCACCGGCGCGGATGCGGGCCAGACCACGTTCCGCCTGCGGCACGCGTACGGCGAATGGGGTTCGATCCTCGCCGGCCAGACCAACAGCCTGTTCATGGACGGCGACGTGTTCCCGAACACGATCGACTACTGGGGCCCGTCGGGCATGGTGTTCTACCGCAACGTGCAGATCCGCTGGACGCCGTACACGACCGACACCAGCCACTTCGCGATCGCCATCGAGCGTCCCAGCAACGACATCGATGCGGGCAACCTGCGACTGATCCCCGGGCTGGAAGGCCTGGAGGTCAACAACGACGAGGAACTCCCGGACCTCACGGCGCAGTACCGCTACGGCGGCGACTGGGGCCACCTCCAGTTCGGCGGCATCCTGCGCAAGATCGGTTACGAAGTCCGCGCCAGCAGTGCGGACCCCTGGACCGAAGGCAGCGAGACCGGCTGGGGTATCAACGTCGGCTCCGTGTTCAACGTGCTCGACAAGGACGCGATCCGGCTGCAGGTCGTCTACGGCGAAGGCATCGCCAGCTACATGAACGACGGCGGCATGGACCTCGCGCCGGCCGTGGACTACCAGGCGGGCGTGGCGTCCGACCTCCAAGCCGAGGCCGTGCCGCTCACCGGCGTGCTCGCGTACTACGACCATTATTGGAGCGACAAGTGGTCGAGCTCGATCGGCTACAGCTACACGGAAGTGGACAACACCAACTTCCAGGATCCGGGCGCGTTCAAGAAGATCGACTACGCCTCGGGCAACCTGCTGTATTACCCCGCCGACAACCTGATGTTGGGCGCCGAGTTGATGTGGGGCCAGCGCGAGAACAACGACGGCGCGTCGGAAGACGACACGCGCTTCCAGTTTACGGTCAAGTACAACTTCGGCATCAAGCTCTGATGCCGCACGAATCGAAGGACACGATCATGAAGACATTCAACAGGAATGCGCTGGCCACCGGGCTGGTGGCCACGCTGTCTATCTTGCTGGCGACGCCGGCGTACGCGAGAGGGCCGGTGCCAGATCCCGCCGTCAAGGAGTTCCAGCGGCTCGTGGATTCCGCTTATGCGAAGTACAAAGGCCTGCAGGAGGGCAAGAACGCCGACTACATTCCGATCCTGACCGAGACGCCGAGCGACCTGTTCGGCGTGGTGATCGTCACGAAGGACGGCAAGGTCTACAGCGCGGGTGACGTGGACTACCAGTTCTCGATCCAGTCGGTGTCGAAGCCCTTCACGGCCGCGCTGGTGATGACGCAGCAGGGCCCTGCGGTCCTGAAGGAGAAGATCGGCGTCGAGCCGACCGGCATGGCCTTCAATTCGAAGCTGGCGCTGGCGGTCTACGAGAACTCGGTCAATCCGCTGGTCAACGCCGGTGCGATCGCCGCCGTGAGCCTGGTGCAGGCCAAGTCCGAGGCGGATCGCTGGAACCAGGTGTCGCAGAACTTGAGCGACTTCGCGGGGCGCCCGCTGACCGTGCTCGAGAAAGTGTACGAGTCGGAGTACACGACGGCCTTTGGCAACCGCGGCATCGCGAACCTGCTGTACAACTGGGGGCGCCTCTACAGCGAGCCCGAAGAAGCGCTGCGCGTGTACACGCGCGAGTGCTCGGTCGGCGTCAGCGCCAAGGACCTCGGCATGATGGGTGCAACCCTGGCCAACGACGGCGTGAACCCGATGACGAAGAAGCAGGTGATGCCGGCAAAGCACGTGCCGGAGCTCCTGGCGGTCATGGCGACGGCCGGGTTCTATGACGAATCGGGCGACTGGATGTTTACGGCGGGCCTGCCGGCCAAGACCGGCGTCGGCGGCGGCATCGTCGCCGTCGTGCCGGGCCGTTTTGCCATTGCGGCTTTCTCGCCGCGCTTGAACGAAGCCGGCAATAGCGTCCGCTCGCTGAACGCGATCCGTGACATCGCGGGTGAACTCGGCGTGGGCGTGTTCGGCCCCAACCCGCAGTGAGTTGATGCATCGGCAGCGCATGCCGACGCAACGATGGTGACGAAGCAGCAGCATATCCCCCCTATGCTGTTGCGGGCCGGGGCAACGATGCCCCGGCGCCTTTTCCTCCTTAGTCGAGGTCAGCAATGTCTATCTTGAAAGCTTCGGTGGCAGCAGTGCTGGCCATGTCGGCGACGCTTGCCAGCGCCCAGGGCACTCCGACATCAGTGGAGGAGCGGTTGCAGCGGCTGGAGGCCGAGCAATCGGCGATGAAGCAGCAACTCGCCGAGCGCGACGCAATGATTCAGGAGCTGAAGAGGGAACTGCAGGCCCAGGGCGCCGCGGCCCAGGTCACGGCGCCGGCTGAATCGGCTGCCGCCGACCAGGCTGCGCAGATCTCCGTTGCGTCGACCGCCCCTCCGGCGGCGGAGGGCAATGCCGCAGGGAAATCAACCACGGCGCCGCAAGTGGAAACCTGGGGTGTCTACGATCCGGGCAAAGGCTTCCTGGTCGGTCGCAGTGAGCTCGGCGAGCTCGGCATCAGCGGCTACGGCATGGTTCGTTACATGAGCCAGCACGACGACGACCAGAAATTCACCGACCATCTCGGCAACGTGCGCGAGGTCGACCCGCGCGACGACATTTTCTCGCACCGGATCATGGTGTTCCTGAAGGGCTGGCTGGGCAGCGAGAAGCTCATCTACAACATCACGCTCTGGACGGTGAACACGACCGACCAGGATGCGATGTTCGCGAACATCGGGTACCAGTTCAGCCGGAAGTTCAGCTTGTACGCCGGGCTCACCGGCAACCCTGGGTCCAGGTCGCTGAACGGCTCGCATCCCTTCTGGCTCGCACATGATCGCGTCATGGCGGACGAGTTCTTCCGCCCGTTTTTTGGTTCGGGCGTCTATGCCACAGGCGAAGTGGTGCCCGGCCTCTGGTACACCGCGGCCATCTCGAACAACAGCAGTTCGCTCGGGACGAAGTCGTCCCAGTTGGACCGCAAGTACACCTACGGCGGAACCGTCTGGTGGATGCCGACGACCACCGAATTCGGTCCGCGTGGTGCGTACGGCGACTGGGAATGGCACGAGGAGCTTGCGACTCGATTCGGCATCTCATATGCGGAAAGCCCCGAGCAGAGCTTCCGTAATTCCAGCGGCACCCCGGACAACACCACGCTGCGACTGGCCGACAGCGTGAACGTATTCGAGACCGGCGCGCTGGCACCCGGGGTCACGATTGAGAACGTCGATTACCGTGTGCTCGCACTCGATGCTGGCCTCAAGTACAAGGGTGTCTTCCTGCAGGCCGAGTACTACCAGCGCTGGCTCGACCAGTTCGACGCCGACGGCATCCTGCCGGTCGGCGAGATCAAGGACACGGGCTTTTACGCGCAGGCTGCATTCTTCCCGATCAAGCAGAAGCTCGAGCTGTACGCCTTGACGTCGCAGATCTACGGCGATGATGAGGCGGGCTTCGGCGACAGCTCCGAGTACGGCGTCGGCATGAATTTCTATCCGTACCCGACACGCAATCATCGCCTCAACGTGCAGTTGCTGGACGTGAACAAGTCCCCGGTCAGCAGCAGCTTCGGGTACTACACCGGCGGCCAGGACGGCTGGACCCTGGCGTCGTCGTTCTCGATCTTTTTCTGAGTCGGCGCGGCGCATCTTGAACGTGACCGCCGATTTGTCCTGGTTCGTGAGGAGAGTCCGCGATGTCTGAAAGAATCAAACGCCGCGGCCTCGCGGTCGCGATCATGGCTGCAGCCGGCGCGGCGGTCATTCCTTCGGCCGCACTTGCGCGCAAGCCGCAACCGCCAGCGCCGGCGATGCCGTGCCTGTTCAACGATTCGCACTTCCACCTGACCAATTACGTGCAGCAAGGCACGGACATGGGCAAGTACGTGGACACGATCATGGGCGACAAGGTCTGCCGCTCGACGGTCTTCGGCATCCCGCTGCAGCAGACGTGGTCGTACGGCAATTCGGGCGACTTTGCGCCGACGTACTACCTGCAGTCGGATGCGCCCTTGTATTACTACTCGTTCACCGATGCGTGGATCGCGAGCCAGTACCTGAAGCTGAAGCCAGAGCAGCGCCAGCGCCTCGATCCGATGATCACCGGTTTCAATCCGGCCGACATGTACGCGGCCGACCATATCCGTCGCGTGCTCGAGACCTACCCGGGCGTTTTCACGGGTATCGGCGAGTTCACGATCCACAAGGAGTTCGTGTCGTCGAAGGTCGCGGGTGAAATCGCGAGCCTGACCGACCCGGCACTCGACCGCATTCTCGACTTCGCGGGCGAGGTCGGGCTCGCCGTCATCCTGCACAGCGACATCGACATGCCGTTTGCCAAGGCGGGTGCCGAACCCGTCTTCCTCAAGCAGATGAAGGACCTGCTGCGGCGCCATCCGAAGACCACGATCATCTGGGCGCACATCGGTCTTGGCCGCGTCGTGCATCCGGTGCAGGGACAGGCGACTGCGGACACGGCGGAGCGCAGCCCCACGTATCGCGGTCTCGTCGAGGCCATGATTAACGACCCGACGCTGAGCCACGTCTGTTTCGACATTTCCTGGGACGAGGTAGCGAAGTACGCCGTGTCTTCGCCGGAGGCCATCGCCAATACCTCGGCCCTGTTGAACGAGTATCCGGATCGCTTCCTGTTCGGTACCGACAACGTCGCCCCGGCCGACCAGGCGACGCAGCTGCGTGTCTTCAACCTGTGGGATCCGATCTGGGCGCAGATGACGCCAGACGCCATGCGCAAGGTCCGCATGGGCAACTACGAGCGCATCTTCGATGCTGCGCGAATCCGCGTGCGTGCCTGGGAGAAAGCGAACGTGCAGTAGGCAGCGCAACGATGAAGCGCTCGTACCGAATCAATACAGGGGGTTTGCAATGAGCCGCATCCAGTTGTTTAAGATCGCGATGGCCTGCGTAGCGCTGGGCTTACCGGTCACTGCCTTCAGTCAGACAGCCTCCAAGCCGCTGTCGACGTCGCTCGGGATGGTTGTGTTTCCGGCCAAAGGGCAGACCGCTCTGCAGCAGAGTCAGGACGAGGGCGAGTGTTACGCCTGGGCCAAGGGTCAGACCGGGGTTGACCCGATGGCGCCGCCCCCGGCCACACCCAGGCGGCGCAACAGCCCGCCACCTCGTCCGCGTCGAAGGCCGATGGCTCGCGTGTCCGTGGTGCCGCACGAGGAGCAGCGGCGGGCGCCATCGTTGGCGAGGTCGCAAACGGGGATGCGAGCGACGGCGCGGCAGTCGGCGCCACGGTGGGCGTAGTGGCGGGTGGCCGGCAAAGCCGCAAGAACCAGCAGCAGGCCGCCGAGCAGTCAGCGCAACAGCAACAACAGGCTACGCAACAGCAGCAAGCGCAGCAGCAGCAGCAGAAGGATCTTTTCAATAAGGGCTTCGCTGCCTGCCTCGAGCCGAAGGGTTACACGGTCAAGTGACGTGGCGAACGGATTGACAACGACCAGTCAACGCGCCGAGATCGGCCGCATCACGCTGTCCGTGCTGTTTATCGGCTGCCTGATCGCGAGTTCGTTATGGATCCTGTCGCCATTTCTCGGCGCCTTCATCTGGGCGACGATGATCGTCGTGGCGACCTGGCCGCTGCTGCGCCGCGTCGAGAGCATTTTCGGAGGACGGCGCACACCCGCGGTCGCCGTGATGTCGCTCGGCTTGCTCGCCATCCTGATCGTGCCACTTGGCGTCGCGCTGCAGGCGATCCTTGGTCACGCAGATGAAATCGTCGCGCTGCTCGAGCGGCTCCCGGAGATGCAACTGCCTGCCGCGCCGGAATGGCTCGGCAAGGTTCCGTTAGCGGGTGAGCGCGCCCAGGCGGCCTGGAACCAATTGGCTGCCGAGGGCTTCGCCGACCTCATGGTGCAGGCCCAGCCGTATTTTCGTTCCATCGGAGCGTGGCTCGCGCAGCATGCGGGCAGCTTCGCGCTGTTGCTCGTGCAGTTCCTGCTGATCGTGATTCTTTCTGCCGTGCTGTATGCGGGTGGCGAATCATGGGCGGCGTGGATCCGGGGCTTCGCACGCAGGCTTGCCGACGAGCAGGGCGACCGCATGGTCGTGCTGGCAGGCCAGGCGATTCGTGGAGTCGCACTCGGTGTCGTGGTTCCGCACTGGTGCAGTCGATCCTCGGCGGCATCGGGCTGGTGATCGTGGGCGTGCCCTTCGCCGGGGTGCTGACAGCGATCATGTTCGCGCTCTGCATCGCGCAACTGGGACCTATCATCGTGCTGCTCGGGGCGACTGCCTGGGCGTACAGCAGCCTGGGGGTCGGTTGGGGCACTTTCATGCTGGTGTGGGCGCTCGTGGTTGGCCTGATGGACAACTTCCTGCGGCCGGTGCTGATTCGGCGGGGCGCAGACCTGCCGCTCATGCTGATCTTCGCCGGCGTGATCGGTGGGCTCGTCGCCTTCGGCATCGTAGGAATATTCGTAGGGCCGGTCGTGCTGGCGGTGGCCTACACTCTGCTCGACAACTGGGTTGCCGCTGATTCGCGCGGGAACGAAGGCCCGCTGGACGCGGACGTAGGCGCCGGGCAATGAACATCTTGAAATGCATCACCAGGCGAGGATGAAGATGACTCCACTACCTTCCACCAGGACCCTGCGGACACGCTTCGGTCTGCTGGTTGCAGCGCTGGCTGCGTTGCTCGCGGCGGCGCCCGCACATGCGTCGTTCATGCAGGGCGAAACACTGGCCAAGGCGGCGAACGTGCTGGCCATCGTCGTGATCGTCCTAGTCCCGATTGTCGGCATCACGGTGTTCTGGTTGGTACACATCCTGCCCGAGAAAATCGCGCACAAACGGCACCATCCACAGACTGAAGCGATCCAGGTGCTTTGCCTGCTGTCGCTCGTGTTCGGGGGCCTGCTCTGGCCGCTGGCCTGGCTTTGGGCCTACTCGAAGCCTGTGATGTACAAGTTGGCCTACGGCCGCGACAAGAGCGACGACTACTATGCCGGACTTGCGGCGCAGGACGTGGCGGAGGCGCGCGTCTCGCGCGACGACGTGGTGCGGCTGAGGTCCGAGCTCGAGAAGCTCGTGGCCCGGGGCGGAGCGCCGGCGGAGCTGTCCGGGATTCGTGATCAGCTGGCGGCGCTCGAGCCGCAGCTCGCGGCCCGGACGGAGGAGGCGCGCTGATGGAAGTCCTCCTGCTGGGTATCTACAGTTTCTTCGTCTGGCTGATCTTCATCAAGTTCAAGTGGCTGCCATGGACCACCGTCAGCCAGGTCACCGTCGCGATCATCCCGATCGTCGCGCTGACCATCCTGATTCTTGTGTTGAACGTCGTCGCCCCGTCGTCGGCTGACGTCCGGGTGTTCAAGTACACGGTCCCGATCGTCTCGCAGGTGCGCGGTCGAGTGATCGAAGTGCCCGTGGAAGAGGGCAACCGGCTGGTGAAGAAGGACGACGTGCTGTTCCGTGTCGACCCCACGCCGTACCAGCTGACCGTCAACAGCCTGATGGCCCAGCTCGTCGGGGCGAAGGGCGGCGGCGAACAGTTGCGCGAGCAGTTGCGATCGGCGCAAGGAAACACGGCCGCGATCCGCTCGCGGATCAAGCTCACGCAGACACGCGTGCAGCAGAACCGGGAACTTGCGGCCACCGGCGCCGGCAACCGCTTCGACCTCGAGCAGGCCGAGACCGATCTCCGCGATCTCGACGCACAGCTGACTAC